>JAYTEN010000001.1:0-9330 GCA_043735145.1 Gemmatimonadota bacterium
CGTCAGACGGCCTTCTTCACGCCGAGGCCTTCGAGAATCATGCGCAGGTTGCTGCGAATGACATCGGCCAGCGGCACGTTGAGGGGATCGGGCTGCACGACGCAGTCGGCGCACCCCACCCACCAGGTCACCGATCCGACGAAGACGGCGCCAAAGACACTGCGGACCCACATGATGTCGAGGTCGGCCCGGAACTCGCCGCTCGCCACGCCCTGCGTCCACACCGCGTCGAAGAGCTGGTGATGGTGGCGGTGGGTGTCGATCAGCTCGGGGGCAGGGGAGCACATCTCCTGGAGGGCGAAACGAGCGACCGTCCGCGCGAGCTCCGGCTGCTCGCCAAACACGGCAGCACCGGCCGCGAACATCTCGATGATCCGTTCTTCGGCCGAATGGTTGCGGTCGGCCGCGATGCCCTCGGCGATGTCGGTCCACTCCTCGAAGAGGTAGCGGATAATCGCTTCCTTTTTCGGGAAATAGTTGAAAAACGTGCCCTTGGAGACGTCGGCCGCGGCCGCAATATCCTCGATCGTTGTGGCCTCGAAACCCTTGCGGGCAAACAACTTGGTCGCTGCTTCAAAAATCTTCCGCTTGGTCTCTTCCTTCTTGCGCTCCCGGCGGCCCGGCAGGACGTCTGTCATTCGGCCCTCTTGTTGCATTCTGTTACAATATTGCATTATGGTCTATAATTAGTATGCAGTATACACTTGGACTACGGTATGTCAACCATGGTTTCATTGTTTCCCCAAGGGCTGCGGCTTCCTATAGTGTGAGCATGCGAGTCGCGGTTACCGGAGGCACAGGGTTCGTCGGGCGCCATGTCATCGAGCGTCTGCTCAGGCGCGAGCACGAGGTGCGCGTGCTGGCGCGGAACCCCGACGGGCACGGGTGGATGCGGGATCGCGACGGGCTCACCCTGGTCGCGGGCGACCTCGAGACGCCGGATGCGCTGCGCGACCTGGTGCTGGGAGCCGACGCGGTGATTCACCTGGTCGGTGTGATCACCGAGGTGGGCCGCCAGACGTACGAGCGCGTGCACGTGCAGGGCACGCGCCAGCTGCTCGCGGTGTCGCGTACGGCGGGGGTGCGGAAGTTCGTCCACATGAGCGCGCTGGGCGCGCGCCCCGATGCCGCGGCCACCCCGTACCACCGCAGCAAGGCGGCGGCGGAAGAGCTGGTGCGAACCAGCGGCACCGCCCACACCATCCTGCGGCCGTCGCTCGTCGCGGGGTCCGGCAATGAAGTCCTGAAGCTGCTGGTCAACATGCTGCGCATGTCGCCGATCGTGCCGGTGATCGGCAATGGACTCTACCAGCTCCAACCCATCGCGGCCGACGACGTCGCCGAGTGCTTTGCGCGCGCCGTCGAGGACGACGCGATCGCGGGCACCTTCGACATCGCCGGTCCCGTGCCGCTGACCTATCATCAGATGCTGGACGAGCTCGAGGATGCCCTGGGGGTCCGCCGGCGCCGCGTCGCCGTCCCGGTCACCGTCGTGCGCTTCTCGGCCTACGCGGGGATGGTCCTCCCGCACCTGAATCCGATCACGCCCGACCAGCTGCAGATGCTGCTCGAGGGCAATACCACGTCGCGCAACACCGTGGGCACCACGTTCGGCGTCAAGCCGAAGCCGTTCGCGGATGTCGCCCGGGAGATCTGCGCACCCTGGGCCGCGGCGCCTTCCGCCGTCGCTCCCGACAGCGTCTCCGCCGCGCTGCCCGCGGGAACTCGTAAGGCCTGATGCGAGGCCTCATCGCGCGGACGGCGCGCTTTGCTCCGGCCGTCATCTTTCTTCTCGCCGCCACCGCGCGCGCGCAGGTCGTGACGCCCGCCCCGCTGGCTGCGGGCGAAGTCACCTTCGCGATACGCGCCACGAAGGTGAACGACTTTGTCGGCCACGCCGCCGTTGCTCGATCCGAGTTTCACGGCGACCAGCTCGCGCACGTCACGGGCTTCGCGGAGGTGCAGCTCACCGAGATGCACACCGGCATCGGCCTGCGCGATACCCACATGCGTCGCGCCATGCGGGCCGACAGCTTTCCCGTGATCCGCTTCGAGCTGACGGGTGTGCAGCCGGGAACGGCGCAAGGCGATTCGGTTCCGGCGGTGTTCGATGGACGCATGACGATGCACGGCGTGACGCGGTCGGTGCGGGTCAACGGGATCGTCGTGATCCACGGCGAGGAGACGGAGATTGTGGCGTCGTTTCCGCTGGACATGCGGGACTACGGGATTGATCCTCCGAGCCGGTTCTTCGGCGCGATCAAGGTTGCTCCGCTGACGACCGTCGGCGTGAGTTTGAGATTTGGGAGAATGTGAAGAATGTGAAGAATGTGAAGAAGGTGAAGAAAGTGAAGAAGGTGAAGAAGGGGTGACTACAGGCGGCGTTCGATTGAGGCCGCGAACCGCAGAATGAGATACCGCACGCGTATCGTGTGTTGCAGCAGCTCCTCGATCATTTCCGGTGGCAGTCTCCGCGCGGCGCCGGCGACGCGAAGGTGGCTCTCGACCTCATCCGCTGATGCCTTGGCCATCCTGAAGAATCTGAGTCCATCGCGGGACACACCGCGCCCGTACCCCTCCGCAATGTTGGCTGGAATAGACTCAGCCGCCCTGAGCAGCTGGCCGGCGGCCGACTGAACACCGAACCCGCGCATCTTTCCCGCCGCGAGGCCGACCTGGGTGGCCAACGCCGCCGCCTCCCGCCAGACGATCAAATCGACAATGCCGGTCACGGCTCAACATTGCGCCCGCCCCTGAATGCCACATAACCAATCGAACGCACCGCGTACCTTCTTCACCTTCTTCACCTTCTTCACCTTCTTCACCTTCTTCACCTTCTTCACCTTCTTCACCTTCTTCACCTTCTTCACCTTCTCAAGAAAACAACCCGGGAGCTTGCGCCCCCGGGCTGAGTGGCCGGGCAAAGCCGCCGTCAGACCCTGCTTGCGGCCACATCCTTCTATTCTCCCCTTCACTACATTGGATGCCCGGGCCCGGCGGATGGTTGCAATGCACTGACCGTTGCGGTCAGTAACGCTTGAGCCGTCCCGTTCGCGAGACGGTGAGCGTTTCGGCGGCGGCGCCCGCCGTGAACACGATGCTGGTGTTGCTGGCCCCGAAGCCGATGCCGAGCGGGCTGAAGGTGACAATCACGCGCGACGCCGCGAAGCCGGCGCGGCCCAGCCCGCGCACGTCGACGGTGTCCCAGGCGATAGTGGTGCGCCGCAGCGAGGTCGCCGCCTCGCGCCGCGCCGAATCGAGCTCGACCCGCGACTGCCGCCCCCGCGCGACCGCCAGCGCCCGCGCCGTTTCGTGCACCGCGCCGTAGCGCTCGGCGCCCTCGACCACGGCCGCGCGATCGAGCGAGCGCCCCAGCGGCGGCACGACGATCGCCGCCGCGATGCCCACCAGCACCAGGACGATGAGCAACTCGGGAAGGGTGACGCCGCGCATGCGGCCACAATAGCAGCGCGCCGCCGCGAAGCATCATCGCGGCGGCGCGTTGCGTGCCGAAAAAAGGCGGGCGCGCCCGGGCGGGTACAGCGAACACGGCGGTGAGCGCAGCGGCCGATGACTCAATTGGCGACTTGGCGACTTGGCGACTTGGCGACTTGGCGACTTGGCGACTTGGCGACTTGCGACTCGCCAGTCCGGCACCGGCACTCGAACCCCATTTGCGACACTGTCGCTTCACCGGTACGTTATTCCGTTCCCATGGCCGACCCCCTGCTCGCACTTCGAGACTACGCCAAGCTCGCTCCCTGGAACATCCGGGATCTGTCCACGATCGCGGGTGGCATCCTCGATGGCGCCGGCGTCACGCCCATCAACTCCGCCGCGCAGAGCCGGCCGTCCGACCGGACGATCCGCTTCTACGTCACGCGGCACTTGATGAGCGCACCCGACGGCCGCGGCACCGCGGCGATCTACAACTACCGGCACCTGCTCCAACTGCTCGCGATCAAGTTGCGGCAGATGGAGGGCGCCACGCTCAGCGCGATCGAGAAGGACCTGGCCGAGTCGCCCGGAGACGTGCTCGAGAAACGCGTCGCCAGCACGCTGGGCACCGTGCCGCCTCCCGACGAACTGATGGCCGATCCGCGCAGCGTCCCCCGGGGGCGCGTGGCGCGGATGCTGGCGAATCGCAGCCGCGAGGCCGCCGGCCCGGGCGGTTCCAGGCCCGGACAGTCGCTGACCCCCGGCGTCCCGGTGGATTCCGGCGCGTGGTACCGGATGGGCATCGGCGAGGGACTCGAGGTCGCCATCCGCGCCGATCATGCCGCAGCTCGACGGCCCGACCTGCGTGCCCGCGTCGCCGCCGCCGTGGCCCGCGCGCTGACCGAATCGGCGGACGAAGAAGCCACCTAGTCCATGCGACGGTGGCGCCTGCCGCTGATCCTGAGCGCGGCGATCCTGCTGTCGCAGCTCTTCCGGACGCCGGCGCTCCTCGACGTGGTGCGCGACGCCGCCCCCGCCGATGTCACCCTGGTCTATCCGTTCTTCCACGCGGTCTTCGCGCCCTTCACGCTCCTCGCCGATTACCTCAACGGCGGCAGCCTCGGCGACCTGAAGGGGTTCGCCGTCTGGTCGGTCGTGTGCTACGTGCTGTGGCGGCTGGCCGGTTCCAGTCGCCAAGTCGCCAAGTCACCAAGTCCCGTTGCGCGAGAACTGCGCGCGGCCGCCGTCTTCCTCGTCGCCGTCGCGGCATTCCTCTGGTGGGGGGTGCGGTGGGGCCGGCCGATTCCACGCCTCGTCGCCTCCGACAGCGCGCTCGTCATCTTCGACGTGCACTCCCATACCGCGATGTCGCACGACGGCCGGAGGGGTTTCGGCGCCGCATCCAACGCCCGCTGGCACGAGCGGGCCGGCTTCGACGCTGCCTTCGTCACCGATCACAATGTCTTCGGCGCCTACCGGGAATGGGAGAAGGACCGGAACGGCCACCCGCCGCGCTTGCTGGCGGGCGAGGAACTGTCGCTCAACGGCCTGCACATGGTGGTGCTGGGCAACGACGCCGCGATCGCCAACAAGCCCTGGGACCAGACCTTCGATTCGTCGCTCGCGCTGCTGCGGCTGCTGCGGGACACCGGCGCCGCGTCGCCCCGCCGGCCCTACGTCATCGCGAGCCTTCCCGAATACGCCCGCAACCACTTGGGCGCGGACCTGGGCCGCGTGATCGAGGCGGGCACCGAGGGTCTCGAGATCTGGACCACATCGCCGAAGGCCATGGACGCGCTGCCCCCGTCGCGCCGACGCGAGGTGATCAACCGGGCACGTTCGTTAGGCATCGCCCTTTTCGGCGCGACCGACATGCACGGGCTGGGCTACGGGGCCAGCGTCTGGAACGTGGCGCGCCTGCCGGGGTGGCGCGCGCTCCCCGATTCATCCCTCGGGCACGCGCTGGTGGCGGCCGTCCGCGCCGATCCCCGGGGAGCATCGCGCGTCATCGCGCGGCGCCGGGTGTTCGGCGAGACGCGGCTGGCGCGCGCCTTCGCGGTTCCGATGGGATTGCTGCTGACGGTGCGCAGCGTGCCGGCACCGCACGTAGTGGCGCTGCTGGTGTGGTGCTGGATTCCGGCCCTGCTCAGGGCCCGGCGCAGGGAAGCGCGGCCAGCCTGATCGTCGCGGGGTCGAAGGCACCCCGGATATCCAGGTAGAACGACCCGTCGGCCTGGGCCACCAGGCCCGGCGCCTCGGCATCGGGCCCGCGGCGCACCGTCACGCACGACGCCGGGGTCAGCCAAGAAAACCGCAGCACCAGGCGCTGGCGGCGCGCGGCGGTCAGCCGCACCTCGGCCGCCCGGTCGGCCGGACGATAGGTCACGCCTAACGTGTCACCGCTCCCCAGCAGCCAGCCGTCGAGCTGCCATACCTGGTCGTCGGCGATGCCGCCCACTTGCGGCGCGATTTCCAGCCGGTCGAGGTATTCGGTCACGCCGAACAGGTCCCCGACGACGGCGCCCACGAACTCACCCGCCTGGCGCAGCGACAGTCCGCCCCTGTCGCCGCCGTCCGACAGGCGCCCGTACTCGCGCTGCAGGCCCTGCTGGGCCTGCGCCGACAGCACCCGCCACAGCGCCATCGGGGCGGGAACGGGACGCTGCGGAAGCCGGGCCGCCACGGCCCGCAGCGAATCCCCCGACGAGGCCCGCGCGCCGCCGGAGATCCGGCTCAGCTCGTCGTCGAGCTCGGTCAGCCGCTCCACGGCGTCGGCGGCGAGCTCCGCCGGGGTCCCATCGGCCGCACGCCCTGCCGCGGCGGCGAGCGCCGGGAAGTCGCCGCGCAGCATGGTGCTGTCGCGCGACGCGCCGTAGCACGCATGCGCCAGCAGGACCAACGCGGCATCAGCCTGCGGCTCCGCCCGCATGGACGTGAAGAGGTAGCGGCCGCGCGATCCCAGCCGGGGCGCGACCTCGGCGCGCGGGCCCGAGGCGCCACCGCGCAGCACGCGGTAGGAACCGCAGACCGCCGCGCTGTCGCCGCGCTGGGCCGCGATGACCGATCCATACCAGGCATTCTCGGCGCTGACGACGGGCCGCATCGCGGAGGCCGGAATGGTGCGCTGGCCGTCGAGCACTTCCCAGTCGAGCATCCACCCGGCGGCGGCCATGATGTGCTTCAGCAGCACCGCCGCATCGGGCGACGGGGTCCGCCAGCGCAACGCGGATTCGCGCGGCGTGGAGGCCGCTTCGTCGGACGCCGCGCGGGCCGCGCGCGCCGCCTCGGCCTCCGAATTGCCGACGCCGAAGATGATTTCCGCGCGGGCATAGCGGTTGTCGTCGAGTGACGGCTCGATGATCATCGACAGCCCGCCGAGGGGGCGGCGCTCGCGGCCCTCGACGCCGCCGAAATCGTGGGTCAGCAGGACCGACGACGCCTCGCCCTGGATGCGCCCCTGCGCGCCGCGCCCGAAGCCGATCGCGACCGTGGTCGGCCCGGCGGTCGTATCCGTGAGGTAGGCAAAGCCGGCACGATCGTCGAGGCGGATGCGGTCGCGGACGCCGAGGCCCGCGGAGCGGTACGACAACTCATAGAGGTCCGCCGGCGACAGCGTCACCAGCATCACGCGGCCGATCGGCCAGCGCTGGGCGGTAATCATGATGCGCCCCGCCGGCGCACCGCGCGCGCCGACCACCTCGACGGTGATGGGTGGGCGGCCCGCGGCGTCCGCGAGCAGGAGCGTCACGCGTCCGTCGTTCTCGTAGCGCACCGTGTCGGGGAACGACGCCGTCTCGGGACCGCGCGCGCCCGGCTGGATGCCGTCGATGCGGATGGTGCCGGTAAACGTCACCGGAGGCACCGACAGGTCGCTGAGCACGATGGCGCCATCGGTATCGGCCGCGACCAGGTAGCGCACGTGCGGGCCGAGCACCGCCGTGGGGCGCAGGCTGCGGTTTCCGACCACGGTGATGGATTGGGCGGACAGGCAGGCCGGCAGCACGGCCGCGGCCAGTGCCAGGAACAGACGGGGGTTCATGCCACAAAGTGGGGAAGTCCCGCCTGCGGGGCCAGTGATGCCCGTCACTTGCCCCCACCCCGCCCGGCCCGCACGTTTCCCCTGCCCCTCAACCCGGACCTGCCATGTTCCTCGTACTGCTGATCATCGTCGGCGTCGTCCTCCTGTTCTGGCTCGTGGGAGCCTACAACGGACTGATCGCCCTGAAGAACCACACCGTCAACGCCTGGAAGCAGATCGACGTCCAGCTCAAGCGGCGACACGACCTGATCCCCAACCTCGTGAACACGGTGAAGGGATCCATGGAGTTCGAGCGCGAAACCCTGGAGGCCGTGGTCTCCGCGCGGGCGAAGGCGATGAGCGCGACCACGGTCGGCCAGACCGCGGCGGCCGAGGGTGCGCTCTCCGGCGCGCTGGGAAAGTTCTTCGCCGTCGCGGAGGCCTACCCCGACCTCAAGTCGTCCACCAATATCGGCAGCCTCCAGGAGGAGCTGGCCTCCACCGAGAACAAGATTTCCTTCGCGCGCCAGGCCTACAACGACATGGCGACGGCGTACAACACGAAGCAGTCGCAGTTTCCCACCAACCTGATTGCCGGCATGGCGAAGGCCACGCCCGCCGAGCTGTGGGAGATCACCGACGACAAGGAACGCGACGTGGTGAACGTGGACCTCTCGATGGGCAGGAAGCCGCAGGCGTGAGGCGCGGCATGACGGCGGAGGCCGTCGGGTGAGCGAAGGCCCCGTCAATCTCTTCGAGCAGCAGAAGCGCAACCGGCGCCAGACGACGCTGTGGATGATCGCGTTCATCCTCTTCTTCGCCTGGCTCGGCTTCGGCGGCGACCTGGCGCTGTACTTCATGACGCTCGACAACGCGGGCGTATCGCACCATCCGGTGCCCTGGCTCGGGCTGATCGTCACCGTGATCGGCGTGATCGTGACCTGGCGCGCCTTCAAGAGCGGGCCGAAGAGCGTGCTCTGGGCGGCGGGAGCGAAGGAGCTCACCACCCCGCAGACGCTCGAGGAAAAGCAGCTCGTCAACGTGGTCGAGGAAATGGCCATCGCCGCGACCCTGCCGAGGCCGAAGATCTACCTGATCGATGACCCCGACCCCAATGCCTTCGCGACCGGCCATGGCCCCGAGGACGCCTGCATCGCGGCAACCACCGGACTCATCAACACGCTGAACCGTGAGGAGCTGCAGGCCGTGGTCGGCCACGAGATGGGACACGTGCGCAATCTCGACGTCCGGCTGATGACGACGATCGCGGCACTGGTCGGATTCATCGTGCTGATGTCGGACGGGCTCGGACGCATGATGCGCGGCGGGTTCAACCTCGGCGGCGGCGGGCGCAGCTCGGGCCGGAAGGGCGGTGGCGGCGGCGCCGGCGCGCTCGGCCTGATCATCCTGGTGTTGTGGGTCGTGTCGCTGATCCTGGCGCCGTTCATAGTCAGGCTGATGGCGATGGCGGTCTCGCGCAACCGCGAGTACCTCGCCGACGCCACCGGCGCCGAGCTCACGCGCAATCCGGGCGCGCTCGCCTCGGCACTGGCGAAGATCGACGCGGCGAACGAGCCGACGAAGTCCATCAAGCGCAGCGCCGCGCATCTCTGCATTACCGATCCGCTGGGCCGGGCGGTGAACGCGAAGGAAGGCCGGCTTTCGAACTTCCTGGGCACCCATCCGCCGATGAGCATGCGCATCGCGCGGCTCAAGGGCATGGCGTTCCAGCAGGCCAAGGCCGAACCGGCGCACGGCTGAGGCGTGGTCACGCGCGACTGGATCCGCTTCGGCCTGCTGGCCGTCGCGTCGGTCTTTGCCGTGCTCTGGTTCACCCGCGCGGCCAGCGGACAGGTCCGCAAGCGCTTCCGCGC
>JAYTEN010000002.1:0-4658 GCA_043735145.1 Gemmatimonadota bacterium
CATTGCGGAGAAAAACGGCGAGACGGTGGGCGTGTGCGCGCTCGAGGATCACGACGACCGGTGGGCGCTGGAGCACGTCTGGGTCGAGCCGAAGCATCACGGCTCGGGCGTGGGCCGGCTCCTGGTACAGGAAGCCATCGCTGTCGCGCGCAGCACCCGCCCCGATCCGATCACCGTGAAATCCGATCCGAACGCGACCGGCTTCTACACGCGCCTGGGCGCCGTGGAAATCGGATCGGAGCCCGCGCCGGCACCGGGCAGCCCGGACCGCACCCTGCCGGTCTTCGAATTCTCCGGGAGAGAAGAATGAATACGATGACGCTCACGGCGAGGCTCTCGGCACTCGCGGCCGCGATCCTGCTCGCGGGCCAGGTGCCCCTCGCGGCGCAGCTGCCGGTTCCCGAGGATGTGCGCGCCAGCGTCCGCGCGCGCGTCGACCAGGGCGCCACCGTCGGCGTGGTGATCGGCGTGGTGGACGCCGCGGGCACGCGCTACTACTCGTACGGTTCCACGGCGATGCAGGGCGGACGGCCCGTGGACGAGCACTCGGTCTACGAGATCGGGTCGATCACCAAGGTGTTCACGGCGCTGGCGCTGGCCGAGATGGTGCGCCGCGGCGAGGTCGCGCTCGACGACCCGGTGCAGCGGTTCCTGCCCGAGGGCGCGGTGATGCCGGGCCAGCCGGACAAACCCATCACGCTGCGGCTGCTGTCGGCCCAGCGCTCGGGCCTGCCGCGCATGCCCACGAACTTCGCGCCCCGCGATTCCACCAATCCGTATGCCGACTACACCCCCGAGCTCATGCTCGCCTTTCTCGGCGGCTACACGCTGACGCGCGATCCCGGCGCGCGCTACGAGTACTCGAACCTCGGCGTCGGACTGCTGGGCTACGCGCTGTCGCGCCGCGCCAACATGACCTACGAACAGCTCGTCACGCGGCTGATCTTCTCGCCGCTGGGGATGCGCGAAACCATGATCACGCTGACACCGGACGCGCGGACCCGTCTCGCGATGGGGTACTCCGCGGGCCGGCCTGCCACGAACTGGGATCTCGACGCGCTTGCCGGCGCCGGTGCGATCCGCTCGACGGCGGCGGACATGACGCGCTTTCTCGCGGCGGCGATGGGCCTGACCCGCACCACCCTCGATTCGGCGTTCGCGACGACGTTCGTGGTACAGGGCGACGCGGGCTCGCCGGCGATGGACATCGGCCTGGGCTGGCATATCAGGAAGCGGGCCGGCTTGAACATCGTCTGGCACAACGGCGGGACCGGCGGCTACCGGACCTGGGCGGGATTCGACCCGTCACGGCGCGTCGGCGTGGTGGTGCTCACCAATTCCAACCGAGGCGCCGACGACATCGGCTTTCACATGCTCGACACCACGCTCGCCATGCAGGTACAGCGCACCGCCATCGCGATAAGCCGGGACTCGCTCGATCAATACGTCGGCCGGTATCCGCTGGCGCCGACCTTCGTACTCACCCTCACGCGCGAGGGCGACGCGCTCATGGCACAGGCGACGGGGCAGCCGGCCTTCCGGCTGTGGCCCAGCGCGCCTGACGAGTTCTTCCTGCGCGAGGTGGATGCCCAGGTGAGCTTCGTGCGCGACAGCGGCGGCCGCGTGGCATCGCTGGTGCTGCACCAGAACGGCGCCAACGCCCCCGCCCCGCGCTCGCCCTGAGAGGTCGCAGGATCTGCGCGGCCTGGGGGACTGAGCCTCACTCCGCGATGTAGCGCCACGGCGCGGTCGTGGTTCCCCGGCGCCAGACGGTGAAGAACGGAAAGGTGCGCGGAGGATTCTCGCCGGCCGGCGGCGCATTCTGCCGGATGATGCCGAAGGTCACGCCGAGATCGCCGCTCGACGCGACGATGACCCGATAGTCCGCCGCCCACGACACCGCGCTGGTGGTGGTGTCACCGCCACCGGCGCTCACCAGCCTGCCGATGGCCTCCGAGCCCATCACGAAGGTGGTGTCCGACTGGCCGCCCATGTTCATAGCGTCGGCCGTGCCGTTGCGCACGAATGCCGGACCGAGTCCGGTGCGCTGCGCCTCATCCGAAAAAGCGCGCTCGGCCTGCTCGAGACTCAAGCGGAAGCGCTCGGTCGCGGCGGAATCCGCGGTCGCGGGCGTCATCGCCGCCGGCACTGCCGGCGGCATGCGGGTCAGCGGCACCGGTGCGTCGGGACGCGGGCGCCGCTTGTAGGCGGCCACGCGCCAGCCGTTCGGCCCCTTGATCCAGTAGGCCAGGTACTTGATCGGCACGCGCGTGCTGTCGGGGCGGTACACGGTCATGTACCCGAAGGTGAATCCCTGCTGGCCATCGGCGGCGATGCCGCCGCGGACCGGCGTCCATTCGGCGCGCGAGCGGGCGTTGTCGGGATTCGCGCGCAACGCCCGCATAACGGCGGCCTTGCCGTCAGCGAAGCCGGCACCGGGTATGGGCATGATCACGTTGTCGGTGAACATCGCCGACAGCCCGGTGACGAGGTCGGTGCGCGTGCTGGCGACGCTGAAGGCGCTGTCCGCAGCGAGCAGCGCCTCGACCGCCGTCCAGGGACTGCCCTGGCTCGTGGAGCGGTTTCCCGGACCACAACCCGCGAGTATGAGAACGAGCGTAGCGGCGACGGCGTTCATGGTGATCTCCTGGCGCGACCTGCGGAATGCAGGGGAGGCAGGGCACACAACCTGCCCCTCCCTGCATCGCCTGCATCCCCTGCATCCCCTGCATCCCCAGCATCTCCTAAGTCCCTGCGTCACCTAACGATACAGACTGGCAGTCCCGGAGCGAACGATCACGTCCCGCTTGCGCACCGGTACCCTCTCGTGGAGCGGACGGCGGCGGGCATCCAGGCTCAGTGGACCCGCGCCTGCAAAGGCGTAGTAGAGCCAGATCAGGGAATACAATGCGGCCAGCTCGCCGCCGTTGACCCACCAGCGCGCATCGTGGTGCCCCAGAATGTGTACCCTCACAAACGCGACGGCCATTTCACCCGCCATGATGAACGCGGCGGGGCGCGCAAATAGCCCGATGATGAGCAGGATGCTGCCGATGACTTCGATGGCTCCGCCGACACCCAACTCGCTCACGAGAGGCGCGGCTCCCGCCGCGCCGGGCATGCCACCGAACCAGCCGAAGAGCTTCTGCGCGCCATGCACGAAGAACATCAGGCCCGCGCCGACGCGTAGCGTCGTCTGGGCGATAGTGCGCAACTGATAGCGAATACTGATATCCATGGTTCCCCCTGTTACAGGGTCTACCCCATGGAGAAAGCGAGGAGCCTTACGGGCAGAGGGCGAGGCTGGCTTGCTGGCCCAGGTTCAGGGTCACGGGCTCGGATTCCATGGCCAGGTCGGGAACTGTGACGGCGAGCATGAGCTGAGTCCGGTTGGCGGACCCATGAAACGTGGCCGGATGCTGGGAATCGGGCGGCGTCCCGGGAGCGGGAAACGCCCGCGTGAAGGTCCCGGCCCAGGAGAACTGGTCATCGGCGCCGACTTCGGGTGCGACGGTGATGCTGCCGCTGGCGCAGTTGTACTGGATGCTGACATTCGCGGCGGTGGCCGTGAGCTGGGCTCCCTGGCCACCCCAGATGCCGGTGGGCAGCTGGCCGATGGGCGACGTTGAGTCTGCGGCGCAGGCCAGGATGCCGGCCGCCAAGGCGGCCGAGGCCGCCAGAAGCGTGATCCTCATGATGCCTCCTACCCCGTCGATACCGCGCGAGTGCCCGGGCGCGTCACCGCTGCGCCCACCGCCATGGCGCCCAGCAGGATCAGCGCCGCCAACAGGAACGGCGCGCCGGGTAGGCCGAGGTCCTTGTAGCGCCCGATCGCCACGGAAAAACTCTGCGTGAAGAGCACCGGCGCGACAACGCCGGCGACGCCCATCAGGCTTGCGAGGGCACCCTGGAGCCGGCCCTGCTGATCCGGTCCGACGCGACGCGACATCAGTCCCTGCATCGCGGGATAGGCGAGCCCGAACAACGCACCGAAGGGAATGCCCAGGAAGAACAGCGCTCCGGTGGGCGCCAGTCCGAAAATGATCATGCCGACGACACCGAATCCCAGCCCGGCGAGCATCGCGCGCCGCTCGCCGAACCGCCTGGTCGCCGCGCCGACCAGGCCACCCTGCACGATCATCAGTCCGACCCCGAACAGCGCCAGCACCGTCCCCACGCGCCGGTGGTCCCACCCGAAGCGGTAGTCGGTGAAGATCACGAACAGGCTCGACAGGGAATCATGCGCGAGCCGATACCCGAACACGGCGACGGCAAGGCCTAGCAGCGCCTCGCGCGACATGAGCAGGTGGAGGACGCCCACGGGATTGGCGCGGGTCCATGAAAGCGGCGCGCGGCGCGCGGCGGGAAGCGATTCCGGCAGCACGAACCAGGCATACACCATGCCCACCGCACTGAGCGCAGCGGCAACGCGGAACGGGAGGCGCAGATCGATATGGGCGAGCATCCCGCCGGTCGCGGGACCAATCACGAAGCCGATGCCGATCGCCGCGCCCAGCATGCCGAAGCGCGCCGCGCGCCGCTCCACCGGCGTGATGTCCGCCACATACGCGAAGCCGGTGGCAAAGCCCGAGAACGTCATTCCCGACACGATCCGGCCGGCGAGGATGCCCACTAGCGACGGGGCCGTCGCCATCATC
>JAYTEN010000003.1:0-18173 GCA_043735145.1 Gemmatimonadota bacterium
ATGCGGGACGCGCTGGCGGACGGGACGATCGACTGCATCGCCACCGATCACGCCCCGCATCCCTACGACGCGAAGGAGGCCGAGTTCGACTACGCGCCCTTCGGCGTGGTGGGGCTGGAGACGGCCCTGGGCATCGCCATGGTCGAGCTGGTGGAGCGCCGGGCGCTGACGCTGCCGCAGCTGGTGCGCTGCCTCACGTCACGGCCGGCGGAGATTGCCCATCTTCCCGGCGGCACTCTGAAGCCCGGTGCCCCGGCGGACCTGGTGATCTTCGACGCCGAGGCGGTGTGGACGGTGGATCCGACGGCCTTCTTCTCGAGGAGTCGGAACACCCCCTTCGCGGGGCGGCAGCTGAAGGGCAGGGTCCGCTGGACGTTCGTGGGTGGAACCGCGGTGCATCACATGGAAACCGAATCCCGTCTATCTTCCCGTGGCGGCCGTTGAATCGGTTTGCGACGGCCCGGGCGATCTGCCGGGTGGGTCAGAAGCTGGCGGAGCGGGGCCTGATCGGCGGCTCCGAGGGCAACATCGGCGTGCGCCTGTCGGCGGACCGCCTGCTGGTGACGCCCCGCGGACGCGCCAAGGGTGATCTGGTGCCTGACGACCTGATCGAGGTGGATCTCGAGGGCCGGCCCATCCGGGGAGGCGGTCAGCCGAGCACCGAGCTGCTGATGCACCTGGCGATCTTCCAGGTCCGCGCCGACGTCCAGGCCGTGGTGCACGCGCATCCGCCGACGGCGACCGGATTCGCCACCGCCGGACTCAGCGTGAATTGCGACTGTGTCCCCGAGCTGCTGGCGACGCTGGGCGAGGTGCCGCTGGTTCCGTATGGCATGAGCGGCACGCCGGAGCTGAGCGAGCAGATGCGGCCCTTCATCCTGCGGCACGAGGCGCTGTTGCTCGCCAATCACGGCTGCGTCACGATGGGTGTGACGCTGGAGCAGGCACACCAGCGGATGGAAAGTGTCGAGCAGGCGGCGAAGATCCTGTTTACCGCACGAATGCTGGGCGGCCCCATCCGCCTGGATGCTGACGAGGTCGCGCGGCTTGCCGCCGCTCGCGATGCCACGCGCCGGAGAACACCATGAGCCGAAAGCCCAGAACGACCTTGCCCACCGTCGAAAAGCTGATCGAACAGCGGCGTCTCTTCCAGGACTGGATGCAGAAGCTGAGCGAGGGCGTCGAGGGCATGCCGCCCCACGTCGTCGAGCGGGTGCGCAACGACTATCGCGAGCGCCTGACGGGCGTGATGGCCGAGCTCGGCGAGCACCGCGACGGCCTGCGCGAAGCGCTGGCTGAGGCGCAACAGCGCCACGACGAGCTCGACGACCAGCACCAGGCAAAGAAGGACGAGTTGGCCGAGCTGCGCCTGCGCAAGCACGTCGGCGAAATGGACGAGGGGCGCTTCAAGGAACAGAGCGCGCAGCTCCAGGGCGTCATCGACCAGATCAAGAAGGACCTGGGCTCGGCGCTGCGCGACATCGAGCGGTACGAAGAAATCCTGGACGTGATCGCCGAAGGGGACAAGCCCGCGGAGCCGGAACCGGAACCCGCGCCGGTGGCCGAGGAGCGCCGGGAACCGGAGCCGGCCGCCGCCACCGCGGTGCCCGAGTCGCCGCGCCCGGAGCGGAAGAGCTCGCCCGATGTGAAGGTGGGAGGCGGCGTGCCTGACGAGCTGGCGTTCCTGCGTTCCGTCACCCAGACCATCGACGCCGTGAAGCCGGGGCCGACGCCGGCACCCGCCCAGCAACCGCGTGGCGGAGCGAACCGCGCGCAGCCCGCGGCAGCGTCGGCAGCGTCGGCAGCGCCGGCGCCTGCGCCTGCGCCTGCGCCGGCAGAGCCGGTGCGAAAGAAGGAAGCCGCCGCCGAGCCGGTGCCGGTCGCTTTCGAAGCGGCGCCGGGCCTGATCGAGCTTTCGCCGTCGGAGCACGACGCGGAGCCCGCGGCAGCGGCGAACGTCGCGCCGGAGCCTGCCAGGGACGAAACTGCCGGTCTGAAGTGTGGTGAGTGCGGGGCGGTGAACCGCCCCACGGAGTGGTATTGCGAAAAGTGCGGCGCGGAGCTCGCGGCCTTCTGATCCGGATCGGTACGGGGGGGCACAGGGTCCGCCCCTGCGAACCGCCCTGCGAAAACTCGGCCCTTACTTCGCCGTAGCCTTCGCCAGCTTCTTCGAGAGCCGCGACTTCTTCCGCGCGGCGGCGTTGCGGTGAATCAGGCCCTTCCGGGCGCCGCGATCCAGCGTCTTCATCGCGTTGGCAACGTTCTCCGTCGTGGTCTCGGCCCGGGCCCGCTTGACGGCCGTCTTGATGGCCGACTTCTGGGTGCGGTTATGGGCGGTGCGGGCAATGGTCTGACGCATGCGCTTCTTTGCTGACTTGATGCGCGGCACTGGATACTCCATCAAAGGGGTCGGCGTTCTAGCGTATCTGCAAGCGAGACAATGAGTTTACCCAGATCGTTTTCTTTTGACAACCCCGCCGCGGCCCGTTAGTTTCTGCCCTTCGGTGGCCGATTTCCTGCTCATTCTGCCCATCCTGCTGATCTCCGTCGTGGCGCACGAGTATGCCCACGCGTGGACCGCGTACCGCCAGGGTGACACGACCGCCTACATGCTGGGCCGCCTGACGTTCAACCCGGTGCCGCACATCGATCCGTTCATGAGCATCATCGTGCCGCTGGGATTGTGGCTGATTTCGACGGCCGCCGGGCACCCGATGACCTTCGGTGCCGCCAAGCCGGTGCCGGTGAATCCGCGCAATTACCGCCACTACCGCCGCGGGGACATCCTGGTCTCAGCGGCCGGCATCGTGATGAATGCGCTCATCGCGGTGCTCTGCGCCGGCGTGTTCGTGCTGCTGGGGCTCGCAGGGAGGGCCATGCCCGACGCGGGCTGGCTGGTCACGCTGCAGCAGATGGCGGGCATCGGCATCTCGCTCAACGTGCTGCTCGCGGTCTTCAACCTGGTGCCGCTGCCGCCGCTCGACGGCTCGCATCTCTTCTATCATCTGCTGCCGGCGAAACTGGGCGCGTGGTATCGCGCCGTCGGCCGGTACGGATTCCTCGTCCTCATGGCCTCGCTGTACCTGCTGCCCGGCGCGTGGAACGTGCTGCTGTGGCCGGTGGTGCAGATCACCACGGCGGCGCACACCGCGCTCGGCCCCTACGCCCTCTCGGTGATGCCGTGAGCGCACCCGCCGTCGCGCCGCACGGCGGGGACACCGGTTTCGTCGTCAACCTCGAGCGGTTCTCGGGGCCGCTCGACCTGCTGCTGCACCTGATTCGCCGCGAAGAGATCGACATCTGGGACATCCCGGTCGCCCGGATCGCCGACCAGTTCCTCGCCGTCATCGGGTCGTTAGGTCTGGACGAGGCCGCCGAATACCTGGAGATGGCGGCCCGGCTGCTGCGCATCAAGGCGCAGATGCTGCTGCCGCGCCGCGGCGACGAGGAGGCCTGGGAGGATCCGCGCCACGAGCTGGTGCGCCGGCTGCTCGAGTACCAGCAGATCCGCGAGGTGGTGGACTGGATGGGCCGCGCGGCACGCCGCCGCGCCGAGCGCCATCAGCGCGGCTTCACGCCGCCCGCGCCGGACCTCCCGCTCCCGCCGCCGGTCTTCGACCTGGCCGAGCTGGTGCAGGCGCTCGAGCGCGTGCTCGCCATGATCCCCGATCCGGTGATGTACCGGATCGCGCCGCGCCCGCTCGATGTCGAGGGCGCGCAGGAGCGGGTCATCGCCTGGCTCGAAGACCGGGAACGCTTCCTCCTCGGTGACTTCCTGGGCGAGGCGCCCACCGTCATCGACATTCTGTCCGCCCTCGTCGGGCTACTCGAGCTCGCGCGCCGGGGAAACTGCACCGTCAATCAACCTGCGGCCTTTGCGCCCGTCATGGTCGAACGTGGAACAACGCACCAGGCTGCTTGAAGCGGCCCTCTTCGCTGCCCCGCGCCCGCTGGCGCTCGATGAGCTGTCCATCCTCGAGGCCGAGGCCACCGAGGACGACTGGAAGCGCGCCCTCGCGGAGCTGCGCGACCATTACGAGGAAGGCGGCCACGGTCTGGAGCTCGTCGAGATCGCCGACGGGTGGCAGATCCTCACTCGCCCGATCTTCGCCGAGGCCATCGAGCGCGCCCAGTTCGCGGCGCGCCCGCTGCGCCTGTCGGCCGCGGCGCTGGAGGTGCTGGCCGTGATTTCCTACCGCCAGCCGGTGGGCCGCGCCGAAATCGAGGAAATCCGGGGCGTGAGCTCGGGCGGCGTGCTGCGCCTGCTTCAGGAGCGCGGCCTCATCGACATCGCGGGCCGCTCGGAAGGCCTCGGGCGTCCGCTGCTCTACGCCACGACCCCGATGTTTCTCGAGCACCTCGGCCTGCGGGACCTGGCCGATCTGCCGCGCACCGAAGAGCTGGCCGTCGCGCTGCGCTCGCCGGCCGAGGCCGCCGAAGCCGAGCGCGTCGCGGAAGCAGCCGCCGAAGCCCGCGCGATGGATGACGAGGCGGGAATGGGGAATGGGGAATCGGGAATGGGGAATGCGCAGGGCGGGGGATCAGTCGGTACCGCGGGTCCTGACGATTCCCCATTTCCCATTCCCCATTCCCCGTCCTTGAACGACGAGTGACCCTGCGCCTCTCGCGCTTTCTTGCGCGGGCGGGCGCATCGAGCCGGCGCGGCGCGGGAGATCTTGTCGCCGCGGGCCGAGTGCGCATCAACGGGAAGCCGCCGGTGGGGCCGGGCGATCCGGTCGATCCGGCATCGGATGTGGTCACGCTAGACGGGCGTCGCCTCGAGGTCGCGGATCCGCTCTGGCTCGCGCTTCACAAGCCGCCCGGCTACGTGACGTCGCGGGCGCCGACCGAACGGCACGCGACGGTGTACAGCCTGATGGGCCACCCGCCCAAGGCGCTGGTCTCCGTCGGACGGCTGGACGTCATGTCGGAGGGCTTGCTGCTCTTCACCACCGACGGCGACCTGGCCGCGCGGCTGATGCATCCCAAATGGGCGGTCCCGCGCGGGTATCGGGTGCTCATCACCGGCGAGCTGGACGCGGAGCAGCGCCGCCGCCTCGATCGGGGTGTGATGCTGCCCGACGAAGACCGTCCGGTGAAGCCGTTGCGCTGGCACCTGGGGGCGGGGGAGGGGGGCGCGGCGCTCGAGCTCGACCTCGCCGAAGGGCGTTCGCGCGTGGTTCGTCGCCTCTGCGCCGAGCTGGGAATCGGCGTGCGGCGGCTGGTGCGGCTGTCCTACGGTCCGATTCTGCTGCGCGACCTGGCGCCGGGAAGATCGAGAGCGCTATCGCTTTCCGAGCGTACGGCGCTGTATAGTGCCGTGAAGCTGCCGGTGCCACCGACCGGCGGCTGACTTCACTCCAACTCTTCGACCGGACTCCATGGATCTTCAGGGCGCTTCGATCATGATTCTTGGCGGCAGCGGGCTGGTCGGCCACGCCGTCGCCCGCCGCCTGCTCGAGACCAGGCCGCGGCAGATCGTGCTGGTCGCGCTGTACGCCCGCGAGACCGACGAAACGGCGGCCGCGCTGGCGCCGTTCGCCGGGTCCACCAGCCTCGCGGTCGAGCACGGCAACGTGTATCTGCCCGCGGCGCTGGCCCGCGGCGACCGCGCGAAGATCATGGACGACCCGAGGAACATCCACACGCTGGTCGAAGACACCTTCGGCGATCTCACCGACGACATCCTCGCGCGCAGTCTGCTGGTGCAGTTGCTCGAGAAGCACAAGCCCGAGGCGGTGGTGGACTGCATCAACACCGCGACCGCGTTCGCCTACCAGGACGTGTATGGATCGACGAAGAGGCTGCTGGCCCTGGCGGCGGAAGGAAAAGCCGATGCGTCGGCCATCGAGCGGCACGCCCTCACGATGCCCATCCCGCAACTGACGCGGCACGTCCAGATCCTGATGGAAGGCCTGCGCCGCGCCGGCACCCGCGCCTACGTGAAGATCGGCACCAGCGGGACCGGCGGCATGGGCCTCAACATTCCGTACACCCACTCCGAAGAGAAGCCGTCGCGCACCCTCCTCACCAAGTCGGCGGTGGCGGGCGCGCACACGCTGCTGCTGTATCTCGTGGGCCGGACGCCGGGCGCGCCGGCGACGGTCGAGATCAAGCCGACGGCGGCGATCGGCTGGCGCGAGATCGCGTACGGCCCGGTGAGGCGGGCCGGCCGGCCCATCGCGCTGTTCGACTGTCCGACGGCGATGCCGGTGGCGGAGGCGTTTGGCGGCGCCACGGGCTGGATCGAGTGCGGCCGGCCGCTGGAGTCGGTGTTCATCAACATGGGCGAGAACGGGCTCTTCGCGAAGGAAGAATTCGCGACCATCACCGCGCTGGGCCAGATGGAGTTCATCACGCCCGAAGAGATCGCCGAATACGTGGTGATGGAACTCGGCGGGCATCCGACCGGCAAGGACGTAGTGGCGTCGCTCGATGCGTCCACCGCCGGCCCCACCTATCGCGCCGGCATCCTACGCGACTCCGCGATGCGGCGGCTGGAGGCGCTCGAAAAGCAGCACGGGGCGCGATCCATCGCGTTCGAGATGCTGGGACCGCCGCGCCTGACCAAGCTGCTCTACGAGGCGCACTGCTGGTCGCGGCTCTTCGGCGGCGTGCGCGCCCTGTCCCAGGCCGACCCGGCGAGCATGGGCGCGCAGGCCGAGGCGCTGCTGGCCGGCGACCCGACGCTGCGCGCGGAGATCATTTCGGTGGGCATTCCGATTCTGCACGCCGACGGCGCGCGGCTCTCGCGCGGGCCGAACGTGGTCGTGCCGCCGGCACCGGGTCGCGACGCGCTGGCGGCCGCGACGCGCGGCTGGGTGGATCTGCGTCCGGCGAACTGCGCGCTCTGGGTGGGCCGCGCGACGACCATCATCGCGCAGGCCGCCGCGCGCGCCGCAACGCCGACGGGAACCGGCAGCGATGTGGAATGGTTCGCCCTGGAGCCCGATGATGTCATCGCGCCGTGGCGGATGGCGGCCTGGATTTTCCGCCACGAAGACCAGGGAGAGCGCATCAAGCGCTAGGTGAGCGCTCCGGTCGAAGCGGTCCTCGCGGAAATCGGCAAGGCCTTCCGGCTCTGCCGCTTCTATCCGGCCACGCATCCCTCGGTCCAGCAGGCCCTGTCCAGCGTGTCCTCCGTGCTGCCGGATCTCGTGAAGGTGGGTCCCATCGAGCTCAAGATCACGACCACCGGCTTCAGCCTCGGGCACGTCGCCATTGCGCCCCGCAACCCGCCCGTCGCCGAGCTCGCCAGCCTGCTGTACACGCAGGGGCACCGCTTCCTGTTTCTCGAGCCGGGCCTGACTGTCGAGGAGATCGCCGCGCTCATTCGCGCCGCCACCAGCAGCACCGAGCGGGCCATGCAGGCGTTAGGCGGCCAGGCGGCGTTCGAGGGACTGCCGCATATCCGCCTCGAGCGCGCGCCGCTCCGGGGCGCGGCGCCGCGGCGGCGCGCGGCGGCTCCCGGGAGCGACGCGCCGCTGATGGGCCGCGGATCCATGGCGGCGTTCCGCCCCGACGCGCTGCCGCCGGACATCGAGGTGCAACGCCTCGCCGTGCTCCTCACGGACGCGGCAGGCGAGGAGGGCGAGCGGGTCGCGGCCCGGATCGGCGCGCTCCTCCCGGATCTCGCGGCCCACCATGACTTCAAGACCATCGCCGCAGCCGCCTGCGAGCTGGGCCGGGCGTCGGCGTCGGGGGACGCGCTCACCTCCAGCGCGGCGTCCCTGGCGCTCGAGCACGGCATCAGCACGGCGGCCATCGCGGGCCTCGTCGCGCGTCTCGGCGACGCGAAACTGAGTGCGCCCGATCGCGACGAGTCGGCGCAGGCCGTCGCCGCGCTGGGGCCCCGCGCGGTGGGTCCCGTGGCGGACGCCTACCTCCACGCCGAGGCGGGGATCGAGCGCGACGTCCTCCTCGCCGTGATCCGCCGGGTCGGACCACTGGCCGCCGAGCCGTTGCTGACGCGCGCCAATCCTGATGCGCGCGGCGAGGCGGCGTGTGCGCAGGCCCGGCTCCTGGGGGCCACGCGCTCGCCCGATGCCGCTCTCGTGCTGGGCGCCTTCGCGGGACACGCCGAAGCGGCGGTGCGCGAGATCGCGATCGACGGATTGGCGCGCATCGACACGCCCGAGGCCAGCCGGGTCACGCTCGGCGCGCTGCGTGACCCGGACGCGCGGGTGCGGTGCGCCGCGGCGCGCGGCATCGGCTGGTTCGGCGACCCGTCGGCGGCGAGCCTTATCCTGGTCCGGCTCGAGGTCGAGGACGACGAAGGCGCCGCCATCTGCATGATCGATGCGCTGGGCGAGCTGCGCGAGGCCGGCGCGGTGCCGATGCTCGCGGGATTGGCGCAGGGGGTGTCGGGCGTCTTTCAGCGGCACAGCACCGTGGTGCGCGTGGCGGCGGCACGGGCGCTGGGGCAGATCGGGACCGACGCCGCGCGCGAATCGCTGCGGGAGCGGCTCTCGTCGTCGAACCACGACGTGCGGCACGCTGCCGCGCAGGCGCTGGGAGGCTGATGCCGCGCCGGATCCAGATCCTTCCCGACGTGGTCGCCAACCGCATCGCCGCGGGCGAGGTCGTCGAACGCCCGTCATCGGTGCTCAAGGAGCTGCTGGAGAATGCGCTCGATGCCGGCGCCGAAGCCATCGCCATCGAGATCGAGCAGGGTGGCAAGACGCTGATCCGGATCGCCGACGACGGCGAGGGTATGGGCCGCGAGGACGCGCTGCTCGCGCTCGACCGGCACGCGACCAGCAAGGTGCGCCGCGCCGAAGACCTCGTCGGCATCGCGACCTTCGGTTTTCGCGGCGAAGCGTTGCCGAGTATCGCGTCGGTCAGCCGCTTCGAGATGGAGACGGCCGAGGCGGGCGACATCGGCACGCGCCTCATCGCGAGCGGCGGGCTGGTCACCGCCGTGGACGACATCGCGCGGCAGCGGGGCACCACCATCGCGGTGCGCGGACTCTTTCACAACACTCCCGCGCGCCGGAAATTCCTGCGCAGCTCGCGCAGCGAGACCCGCGCCTGCGTCGAGGCCGTTCAGACGCTCGCGCTGGCGCGCCCCCGCCTCGGCTTGATGATGCTCGCCGACGCGCGCCGCGTCGTCGAGGCGTTGCCCGCGCCCTCACTCGCCGAGCGGGTGGCGCAGGTGCTGGGCCGCGAGGTCGCCGCGACCATGGTGCCGGTCGAATGGCGCAACGACACGATGGCGATCGCGGGCCTGATACAGCGCCCCGCCGACGCGCTCGCGTCGGGCCGCAGGACCTACCTCTTCGTGAACGGGCGTCCGTTCCGCGATCACTTCCTGGTGCGCGCCGCCGAGCGCGGCTATCGCGGTACGATTCCCGCGGGGCTGCGCCCGAGCGTGGTGCTGCGCCTCGAGGTTCCCGCGGCGGATGTGGACGTGAACGTGCATCCCGCCAAGCTCGAGGTGCGGTTCCGCGATCGCTTCGCCATCGAGGCAGCCGTAGAGGAGGCGGTACACGCGGCACTGGGGGAGCTGGTCGCGGCCGCGCCCTTCCGTACCGCGTCGCTGCCGTGGGAACACCCGGTGGTGGGACGGGGGGATGGGGGGATGGGGGGATGGGATACCGGGGGACCGGGAGTCGATGCGCCGCCGGAGTTGTTCGACGGCGAGGCGGGGGACGGGCGGACGGGCGGACCGGCGGACGGGCCGGTGCGGCTCGCCGAGAATCTGCGCGTCGTCGCGCAGGTGCACGAGACCTACATCCTGGTCGAAAGCGACAGCGGCCTGCTCATCATCGACCAGCACTCGGCCCATGAGCGCGTGCTCTTCGAGCGGGCGATGGAGTCCATCGCCGACGGCGGGGCGGCGTCGCAGAAGCTGCTCTTTCCGCTCACCCTCGAGCTGACGCCGGCCGAGCTTGATGCGCTCGACGCCAACGGCGAGCTGATCGCCCGCCTGGGCTACGAGGTCGAGCCATTCGGCGGGAAGTCGGTGATCGTGCATGCCACCCCCGCGCCGCATCCGCGCTTCGACGGCGAGCGCTGCCTGCGCGAGATCGTGTCGGACCTCTCCGGCGGCCGCTTCGGTGCGCTCGCGAACCGCATGGAGCGTTTTGCGTCCACTTTCGCCTGCCGCGCGGCGATCAAGGCGGGCCATCCGCTGACCCGGCCCGAGATGGAGGAGCTCGTCGCACTGCTCTTCATCAGCGCGCTGCCGGCGCACGACGTGCATGGGCGGCCGACGATCGTGCAGCTTCCGCGCGCGGAGCTCGAGCGGCGGTTTGGACGACGATAGCACGGTCCCCGTCCTGTGCGGCGTCACGGCAAGCGGAAAAACGGCCGTCGCGCTGGCGCTCGCGGCCCTGATGCCGATCGAAATCATCTCGGCCGATTCGCGGCAGGTGTACCGGGGGCTCGACATTGGAACCGCCAAGCCCGCCGCCGCCGATCGCGCGCGCGTCCCCCATCATGGCCTCGACCTTGTGGATCCGGCGGAACGGTATTCGGCGGGCCGCTTCGCGCGCGACGCCGCTGCATGGATCGCCGGTATCCGCCAGCGCCGGCGGTTGCCGGTCGTGGTGGGCGGCACGGGCTTCTATCTGCGCGCCTTGTTCGAGGGACTCTTCGAGCAGCCCGAGCAACCCGCCGAGCGGCGGGACCGGCTGCGCCAGGCGCTGCGCGTCATGGAACCGGCCGAGCTCGACCGGTGGGCCGCGCGTCTCGATCCCGGATTTGCCGAGGCACGCAACCCGCAGCGCGCGCAGCGCGCCATCGAGGTCGCGCTGCTGTCGGGTCGCCCGCTCTCCGTGCTGCAGCGGGAGCAGCCGGCCGAGCCCGCGGCGCGGGCGATCTGGTTTGTCATGACGCTGCCGCGCGAGCTGCTGGAGAAACGGATTCGCCTTCGCGTCCGTAGCATGATGGAGTCGGGCCTGCTGGGCGAAGTGCGCGCCGCACTTGCCGCCGGTGTCCCGGCCGACGCGCCGGGGTTCAGCGGCGTGGGCTATCCCGAGGCGCTCGCGCATCTGGGGGGCAGAACCACGCTGCCGCAGCTGGAAGAGGCGATCGTCGTCGCGACGCGGCGCTTCGCGAAGCGTCAGCAAACCTGGTTCCGGCACCAGATTGCCGGACCGGTCACGGCGCTGGATGCGACACGGCCGCCCGATGTGCTGGCGCGGGAAGTGATGTCCGGGTATCGTGCGGCCTTGAAGAAGGGGTAGCGGGGCAAGGGGTAAGGGTATCCGCATCTTCCCTTACCCCTCCCCTTCCGCCTTCCCCCTTCCCCCTTTGCAACGGCAAGATGTGAGAATCGGCATTGTCTGTTATCCGACGTACGGAGGCTCCGGCGCCGTCGCCACCGAGCTGGGGCTGGCGCTGGCGAGTCGCGGGCACGACGTGCATTTCATCTCCTACGCGCTGCCGTTTCGCCTGCGCTTCAACGAGCGCGTCACCTTTCATGAAGTGAAGATCGGGTCCTACCCGCTCTTCGAGCACCCGCCGTACTCGCTGGCCCTCGCGGTGATGCTGCACGAGGTCGCGGTGCGCGAAAAGCTCGACCTCATCCACGCCCACTACGCCATTCCGCACGCCACGGCCGCGTGGATGGCCAAGCAGCTGCTGGCGGATCAGCGCAGCCTGCCGATCGTCACGACGCTCCATGGCACCGACATCACCCTGGTGGGCCAGGACCCGTCGTACTTCGCCATCACCAAGTTCTCGATCGAGCAGTCGGACGCGGTCACGGCGGTCTCGAAGTACCTGCGCGACGAAACCTTCCGCGCCTTCGGATGCAGCGACTGCGGCATCACCGTGGTCCCGAACTTCGTGGACCTGGCGGAATTCCGCGGGCCGCGTGAGCGGTGCCCGCTCTTTCCGGCCGCCGACAAGGTGCTGATGCACATCTCGAACATGCGGCCGGTGAAGCGCCTCAACGACGTGATCGGCATCTTCGACCGGGTGCAGAAGCAGATTCCGGCCCGGCTGGTGTTCGCCGGCGACGGGCCCGAGCGCGAAAATGCCGAGCGCGAGGTCGACCGGCTGGGGCTGAAGGAACGGGTCCGCTTCATCGGCAAGGTGGAAGACGTGGCGCAGGTGATGCGCTGGGCGCACCTCTTCCTGCTGCCCAGCCAGTCGGAGTCGTTCGGCCTCTCGGCGCTCGAGGCGCTCGCGACCGGCGTGCCGGTCATCGGCGCGCGCGTCGGCGGACTGCCCGAAGTGGTGGAGCACGGCGTCTCGGGCTATCTCGGCGAGCCGGGCAATGTGACGGAGATGGCCGATGGCGCGCTGGCGCTGCTGAGCGATACCGCGCGTTATGAGGCCGCGTCGGCCGCCGCGCGGGTGCGGGCCGGTGAGTTCGCCACCGAGAAAGTCGTCCCCCGGTACGAAGAGGTGTATGCGCAGGTCGTGGACGACTGACGTTCTCGCGCTGATGCGTCTGCCGAACCTGCTCCTCAGCGCCGCCGGAGTCGCGATCGGCGGTGTTCTGGCACAGGGCCGCGTCACCGTCCCGCCGGTGCTCTGGCTCGCCATGCTCTCGGCCGCGGGCCTCGGTGCCGCGGGCAACATCGCCAACGATCTCGCCGACCAGGACATCGACCGCATCAACCGTCCCGGCCGGCCGCTGGCGCGCGGCTCGGTCTCGTCAGGCGCCGCGATTCTCGTCGGCGGGCTGGCGGGCGGACTGGGGCTGCTGGCGGCCTGGCTCACCGGGCCCATCGTGTTCCGCATCGCCGTCGTGGCGCTGGTCGTCATGCTCATCTACTCGCCGTTGCTGAAACCGCGCGGCATCCTGGGCAATCTCGCCGTCGCGGTCATCGCGAGCGTCCCCATGATCTACGGCGCGGCGGCGGTGGGCTGGTGGCGCGCCGGCCTCGCAGCCAGCGGCCTGGCCGCAATCCTGCACTTCGCGCGCGAGATCGTGAAGGACCTCGAGGACGTGGCCGGCGACACCATCGAGGGACGGCGGACCATCCCGATCGTCTTCGGGCGCGAGGCCGCGTTTCTCATCGCCGCGGCGACGCTGGTCCTGTTCGTGCCGGCATCGTTCGCGCCGCTCTTCGCGGGCTGGTATGGCACGCGGTACGGGATCGCCGTCGGCATTCTCGATCTTGGCATCGGGCTCCTCATCGCGCGGCTGCTCGACCGCCAGCTCCCGGGCGCGCGCGCCGGGCTCAAGGCGGCGATGCTCGCCGGCCTGGCGGCGCTTCTCTTCGACCGACTGTGAGGGCGGGGCATGGCTGAGTGGCTGGTGGTCGTCATCCTCGGGATCATCGAGGGCATCACCGAGTTTCTGCCGATCTCCTCCACCGGCCATATGCTGCTCGCCGAGCAATGGCTAAGGGTCCGCGAGTCCGACACCTTCCTGGTGGTGATCCAGAGCGGCGCGGTGCTGGCCGTGATGGTCATCTTCAAGGAGCGGGTGCGCAGCCTGCTGACGGGATGGCGCGAGCCCGCCGCGCGCGACTATCTGATCAAGCTGCTTACCGCCTTCTTCATCACGGGCATCGGCGGACTGGTCCTCAAGAAGATGAATTTCGCGCTGCCCGAGACGGCGACGCCGATCGGGATCGCACTGCTGGCGGGCGGGATCCTGTTCCTGGCGGTCGAGGCATGGCTGAAGGGCCGCCCCGCGACGTCGGGGCCGGGCACGTCGGACAGCGCGTCGCACGAAACGATTTCCTGGTCGGTGGTCGTCGCGATGGGTATCGCGCAGCTGATCGCGGCGGTCTTCCCGGGGGCGTCGCGCTCCGGCGTGACCATCCTGATCGCGCTGGCGATGGGACTCAGCCGGCCCGCGGCGGTCGAGTTTTCCTTCCTGCTTGGCGTGCCGACGCTGCTCGCGGCCGGCGCGCTGAAGCTGCTCTCCGAGATCCGCCATCCGAGCGGTCCGCCGATGCACTGGGGCATGCTGATCCTGGGCATGGTGGTGTCGGCGGTGGTGGCGTTCGCGGCCGTCCGGTGGATGTTGCACTACCTGAAGGGCCACACCTTCGTCGCCTTCGGCTGGTACCGCATCGCGGTGGGGATATTGGTGCTCGCGCTCGCGGTGATCGGCATGCGTGGCTGATTCGGGCGAGGCCATATACGACGGGGCCGACCGACGGGAGATCGCGGCGCGCACCGGCGCGCGGTCGGTCATCATCAAGCAGACGGCGCATTCAACCCTCGACGTGGCGCACGTCATGGCGCAGGGCGGGGCGCCATCGGGCACGCTGATTCTCGCCGAGGAGCAGACCGGCGGCCGCGGCCGGCAGGGGCGGGCGTGGTATTCGCCGCGAGGCGCCGGCATCTGGATGACGCTGCTGTTGCGGCCCCGGATCGTCCCGGCCGGCGGCACCCTGGCGATCCGCGCCGGACTGGCCGTTGCCGAGACCCTCGTGACCATCGCGCCGGCGCTGGAGCCGCGCCTCAAGTGGCCGAACGACGTCATGGTCCGGGACCGGAAGGTCGCCGGCGTGCTGTGCGAAGCGCGGTGGAGCGGCGACGCGCTGTCGTGGGTCGCGGTAGGGATCGGCATCAACGTGCATGGCCCGGTGCCCGATGGGGTCGCGCCCGTCGCCATCGCCATCGGCGACGTAACGCCACGGGTCGGGCGGCTGGCCATCCTTCAGGGTCTGGTGCCGAAGCTGCTCGCGTGCGAGGCCTCCCCGGCGCTGCTGGAGGAAGGCGACCAGGTCCGCTTCATGCGCTTCGCCTGGTCCCCGCGCGACGAGACCGTCACTGGCATCGCGCCCGATGGCGCGCTGCTGCTGCGCGGGGCGGATGGGGCGGTCGAGCGGAGAACTGATGCCCCCTAGCGGCCCGTCCCCCCGTCCCCCCGCCCCACCGTCCCCCCTTTTCAGTATCTTTTCCCCATGCTTCTCGCCATCGACATCGGCAACACCGAGATCACCCTCGGCCTCTTCGCGGGGCTCGACCTCGAGCGCAGCTGGCGCATCATGACGCACCCCGACCGCACGCCGGACGAATGGGCGGTCACGCTGCGGGCGCTCTTTCTCCAGGCGGGTCTCGACATCACCGACGTGGGGCAGAGCATCGTCGCGTCGGTCGTGCCGCTCACCACGGAGGCGGTGACCGACGGGCTGGTGGACGCCACGGGGACGGTGCCCATCGTGGTCAGTGCCGGCACGCTGCCGATCATCCTCGACGTGGATGAGCCGCAGACCGTGGGCGCCGACCGCATGATCAACACCCTGGCCGCGAGCCGCCTCTTCGGCTGCGATACCATCGTGGTGGACTTCGGCACCGCCACCACGCTCGACTGCATAACGAAAGACGGGCGCTTTCTCGGCGGCATCATCGCGCCGGGGGTGAGGACGGCGGGCGAGAACCTCATTCGCAGGGCCGCCAAGCTGTCCAGCACCGACCTGACGCCGCCGGAGCACGCCATCGGCAAGCGCACCGAGGACTGCGTGCGCGCGGGCCTGGTCTTCGGCACCGCCGACGCGGTGGACGGCATGGTGCGCCGCATCAAGGCCGAGTGGCCGACGCGCGACCGCCCCCGCGTGATCGCCACCGGCGGGCTGGCGCCGCTGATCGCGAAGTTCTCGTCGGAAATCGAGGAAGTGCATCCCGACCTCACGCTCCAGGGATTGCGCATCGCCGCCGAGCTGGCCGGCATCCGCGCGGAATGACCGACGCGTCGCGCTCGCTCAACGCCTGGCGTCGCGCGGGCTACCGGCTGCTGCCGGGCGACGCGTTCTCCTACATCCTCCATCTGCGGCCGGCCGAGTGGCCGATCATGGCCGCGCACACGGCGCTCGGGTTCGTCCTCGCCGTCGGCCTGGTGCCGGCGCTGCACGGCGAGCGGCTGGGCACGGCGCTCTGGGCGCTGCTGCTGTGGGTGGTCTGTCTCAACGGCGGGACGCTCGCCATCAACTCCGTGTATGACGACGACGACGGCGACATCGGGTATCTCAACGCGCCGCCGAAGCCGCCGCGCCACCTGCTCGCGTTCTCTCTGGCGCTGATGGGGGCGGGGCAGCTGCTCGCCTTCACGCTGCCGAGTGGCTACACGTGGGCGTATGCGGCATGCTTCGCGATGAGCGTCGCGTACTCGGTGCCGCCGCTGCGCCTCAAGGCCGTCGGCGGCGTGGACTGGGTCATCAACATGATCGGTTTCGGAACGCTGACGCCGTACGCCGGATGGGCGGCGACGGGACGGCCGGTGAACGCGGCGGGCGTGTGCGTGCTGCTGGCGTTCGGTCCGCTCTTCGCGGCACTCTACCCGCTGACGCAGCTCTACCAGTGGGATGAAGACCTAACGCGGGGCGACCGGACGCTGGCCATCATGCTGGGCCGGCGGCAGAGCCTGACCGTCGCCATTGGCGCGACGGCCGTCGCCTTTCTGTTGCTCGGAGTGGGGGCGTGGACCAGCTTTGCACGCTGGTGGCAGTGGCTGTCACTGGTCGCCGCGCTGGGTGTATGGCTGGCAATTCTGCTCCCCTGGCGGCGGCGGGCGGAGACGATGACGGAGCGGGAACACCAGCGCGGGTTTTACGCGGCGTTAGGAGCATGGGCGGTCACCGATGTCGTGGTCATTCTAGCGTTTGCTGTCTAGCTAACCACTTCTCCTGCAATAGTTTACCAATACTTGACTCTCCTCGTTTCCGGACTATATTCCTCGCTTGGCACTCAACACACGAGAGTGCTAACGATGTCCACGCTCAATCCAAATGATCCATCGGAGGACGCAGCAGAAATGGCCACCGCAACGAAGTCCCATGCGAAGGTAAAGATTCAGCCTTTGGCTGACCGGGTCGCGATCCGCCCCCTCGAGGAGTCGGAAACCATGCGCGGCGGGTTGTACATCCCGGACACCGCCAAGGAAAAGCCGATGCAGGGCGAAGTCGTCGCCGTCGGTCCGGGCCGGATCGAAAAGGGCGAGAAGATCCCGCTCGAGCTGAAGGTCGGCGACAAGGTGCTGTACGGGAAGTACAGCGGCACCGAAGTGAAGATCGACGACGAAGACATTCTCATCGTCAAGGAATCCGACGTCCTGGCGAAGCTGAGCTAAGGTAGGGGCCGACCTTTGTGTCGGCCCGAACAGGCATCGCCACGGGCGGACACAAGGTCCGCCCCTACGAAGACCGATTACAGGAGAACAACGACATGGCAGCGAAGGAACTGGTATTCAGCACCGATGCGCGCGCGAAGCTGAAGCGCGGTGTCGATGCCCTGGCCGACGCGGTGAAGGTCACCCTCGGTCCCAAGGGACGCAACGTCGTCCTCGACAAGAAGTTCGGCAACCCGACCGTGACCAAGGACGGCGTCACGGTGGCGAAGGAAATCGAGCTTCCCGACGCGATCGAGAACATGGGCGCGCAGATGGTGAAGGAAGTCGCGACCAAGACCAGCGACCTCGCCGGAGACGGCACCACCACGGCGACCGTGCTGGCCCAGGCGATCTTCCGCGAAGGCCTGAAGAACGTCACTGCCGGCATCAACCCGATGGCCCTCAAGAAGGGTATCGACCAGGCGGTCGAGACGGTCGTCGCCGAGCTGAAGAAGATGTCGGTGCCGAGCAAGGGCAAGAAGGCGATCGCCCAGGTCGGCGCGATCTCCGCGAACAACGACAAGGAAATCGGCGATCTCATCGCCGAGGCGATGGAGAAGGTCGGCAACGACGGCGTCATCACCGTCGAAGAGGCCAAGGGCCTGCAGACCGAGCTGGAGACCGTCGACGGCATGCAGTTCGACCGCGGCTATCTCTCGCCCTACTTCGTCACCGATCCCGACAAGATGGAGGCGATCCTCGATGACGTCCTCATCCTGATCCACGACAAGAAGGTCAGCGCGATGAAGGACCTGCTCCCGGTCCTGGAGAAGGTCGCGCAGTCGGGCAAGCCGCTGCTCATCATCTCGGAAGATGTCGAGGGTGAGGCGCTCGCCACGCTGGTCGTGAACAAGCTCCGCGGCACCCTGAAGGTCTGCGCCGTGAAGGCGCCGGGCTTCGGCGACCGCCGCAAGGAAATGCTCCGCGACATCTCGGTGCTGACCGGCGGCAACGTCATCAGCGAGGAAGTCGGCTTCAAGCTCGAGAACGCCGTGCTGGCGGACCTGGGCAAGGCGAAGCGCGTCGTGGTCGACAAGGACAACACCACGATCGTCGACGGCGCCGGCAAGCGCGCCGCGATCGACGGCCGCATCGGCGAGATCCGCTCGGCCATCGACAAGTCGACGTCGGACTACGACAAGGAAAAGCT
>JAYTEN010000004.1:0-13083 GCA_043735145.1 Gemmatimonadota bacterium
CGCTACGAGGTGCCGGTCTTCGTCGCGACGCGCGGCCAGCTGGCGCGCCGCGTGATTCGCGAGCGGCGCCCGCGGGCGGTGGTCGCCGTGGCCTGCGAGCGCGACATGGTCACCGGCCTGCATGATGTGGCGGGGAAAATTCCGGTGCTCGGCCTGACGATGCAGCTGCCCGCGGGGCCCTGCAAGGATGCGGTGATCGACATGGTGAAGTTCGAGAGCTGGGTGCGGGCCTTCGTAGCTGAAGCCTGACTGGAATCTGGAATCTAGAATCTAGAATCTAGAATCTAGAATCTAGAATCTAGAATCTAGAATCTAGAGATGGACGACTCCGGAATGCTGCGAATGGTCAAGGCGTGCCACGCAATTGTCTAGATTCTAGATTCTAGATTCTAGCCGTTTTCGTCGTATCCGCCGCAACCGAATCGGGCTTCAGCACCGAGAGCACAGAATCCAGCAACATCAGGGCCGGATGACCGGGCGCCACCATGCGCTCGAGGTCGCGCCCGGGTTGGCTCGGGTCCCACGCGACCCGGCGCATCGCCTCGGCGAGCACGCGGGTGCGGCCCTGCGAGGGGTCCGCGAAGAACCTGAACTTCACGATGCTGTCGAGGCGGTCGAACGGGGCGGGCACGGTCGCGCGCCGGGCGACGTCGTACCAGCCGGTCTCGACGTAGCCCTCGCGCGGGGCGCTGCGTATGACCTGGAGGCCGAGGACGCGCACGCGCGCGTCGAGCGCGACCACCACGCTGTCGGCGGGCACACTGCCCTTCAGAATCCAGACAATCGCTTCGGGTGCCGCGCCAAAGCGTGGCCGCCGGCCGCCGGTCGCGCACGCCGCGGCCAGCAGCGCGCCGGCGACGAGCAGGGGCCGCCCTCGCACTAGGGGCGCCTGGTGGTGTCGGGCAGGGCGCGCAGGCTCTCGGCCGATACCGGCGCGCGCTGGGCGCCCGCGTTGGGTCCGGCCTCGTCGTCCTCGGCTTCGCTGTGCGTACGCCCGCTGCGCCGCTCGTCGATGGCCGATTGGAGCACGTGGCCGTCGATGCCCATGGCGCGATCAAAGACGAGGCGTCCGCCCAGGTTCGCCGTGAAGATCAGCAGCCCGCAGCCGATCACGCCCGCGGTGGAGAAGATGGTCTGCTCCTGCTTGCCGAGCCGGCCGCGCCGCAGGGTGCGCCAGACCAGCAGGATCGCGAAGAGCGCGATGACCACGAAGGCGAACGTCTCGTGCGTTTCCATCGCGGCGTGCGAGGCATCGGAATGCGGGGGCAGCTGTCCTTCCGCCGTCAATCCCGCGATTGCCGCGATGCCGCCGCCGACCACGCCGCCCGCGAGGCACCAGTATCCCGCGGCCTTCAGCGATTCCTTGCGCGCCAGCGCGCCCGCGAGATCGAACCCGACGGACGCCAGCAGCAGCGCGACCGGAAGGTCGTTCAGCGCGGCATGCAGGCGGATCCAGTCGTAGCCGAGCATTCAGACTCCCAGGGAGGTGAGGGCCGGCGGGTTGGTGCTGTAGTCGTAGAAGCCCTTGCCGCTCTTCTTTCCGTAGTACCCGGCCAGCACCATGCGCTTGAGCAGCGGCGGCGGCGCGTAGCGCTGCTCGCGGTACTCCTGGAACATGATCTCGGCGATCTTGTAGGTGGTATCGAGGCCTACGAAGTCGAGCAGCACGAAGGGCCCCATGGGATACCCGCACCCCAGCATCATCGCCTTATCCATGTCGGGTACGCTCGCGACGCCGTGCTCGAGCTGACGGATCGCGTCGAGCAGGTAGGGCACCAGCAGGAGGTTCACCACGAAGCCGCTGTTGTCCTTGGCCGCGATGGGCTCCTTGCCGAGCTTCTTGCCGAAGGCGAAGGCGCGTTCGAAGGTTTCGGTGGACGTCGTCACGGTGCGCACCACTTCGACCAGCTTCATCAGCGGCACCGGGTTGAAGAAGTGCAGCCCGACGAACCGGTCGGCGCGCGTCGTCGCCATGGCTTGTTCGATCACGGTGAGGCTAGAGGTGTTGCTGGCGAAGATGGTGTGCGCCGGGCAGATGGCGTCGAGCTCCTTCCACGCGGTGCGCTTCAGCTCGAGATCCTCGATCACGGCCTCGATGATGATGTCGCAGCCGTTGAGGTCGGCGAGGTTCTTCGTGTAGCGCAGGCGGCCGAGGGTCGCATCCTTCGCGGCGGCGTCGAGCTTGCCCTTCTCGATCGCCTTGTCGAGGGACTTCGTGATGCCCGCCTTGCCCTTCTCGATCGCCGCGTCGGCGATCTCGCGGACGATAGTGGTGAAGCCCGCGGCGGCCGCGGTCTGCGCGATGCCGCTGCCCATGAGGCCGCAGCCAAGAACGCCGACGGTCGTAATCTCGCTCACGTGATTTCCCGGTTCATGTTTTGAGATCGACGGGCGGCCACAAGGGCCGCCCCTACGGAGTCCCGGCGATCAGGGACGAAGCTTGCGTTGCGACTTTTTCGATTGCTCGATGCCGTCCACGATCGCGCCGCGGATCTCCGCCGCGATGCGGATGAACGGCGCCGGGTGGTCCAGGTGCTTCGGCTTGATCTCGCCGGCTTCCAGGCGGTCGAGCACCTGCTCGAGGGCCAGCTGCATGTTGCCGCTCTTCTGGCGCTGGGCGCGGCTCGCGAGCACCGGCGCCGCGCCCGCCGCCACGAGCGGCACGACGGCGACCATCGAGAACGGAAAGATCATCGCGACGGTCAGGAAGGCGAACATCGCGCCGCCCGCGACGGTGAGCGCCGCGGTGCCGGCGAGGCTGCCGCCGATCGCCGCCGAGCGAATGTTCGACATGTCCGCCGTCAGCTCGACGTGGCAGAAATCCTCTTCGAGCCGGGTCACGACGACGGTGACGTCATGCGCGCGCGCCAGGTGATAGTTCTTGCCGCCCACGCCGAAGCCGCGCTTCATCTCGGCCATGAAGCCCTTCTGCTTCTCCCAGACGGTGCGGCCCTGCATGCGTCGCTTGATCGTGAGCGCCTCGCCGTCGGTCATCCAGTGACCGATCGCCGCCTCGACGTCCTCCTTCAGTCCGCGCACTACCCGCCCGGCACTCACGCGCTGTGGGCCGAACCAGCGGACCAGCAGCCCTTTTTCGAGGGTGGCGCCGCTGCCCTGTTCGTACATCGCCTGGCGCAGGTAGCGGCCATCAATGCCGACGTCGGCACCGAGCTTGAGCAGCTCGGCTTCGGTCAGGCTCTCGCCGGTATCCATCTCGCCGGCCTGCAACTCCGTCGCGCGCTGGATGATCTTCTCCAGCGCGGCGCGGTCGATCTTGCGGCTCGGCAGGTTGTCGGTCATCGGCGAGGCGGGATGCGTGCCTAACGATCCAGCTTCGCGGGATCGGCGTCGCGCGACGGCAATGCCGTAGCGCCCGGGACCGGGCCGGCGGGTGGCAGCGACGCGCGCGGCGCGGTGCTGCCGAGCGCCTTGCCCTCACGCGCGGTGCGGCCGTCCTTCATGTCCTGCGCGTCCTGTGGCGTCAGGGCCGCGGCCTGGCCCAGCGCCTGGCCGAACGAGCGGAAGATGTCGATCGGAATCGGGAAGAAGGTGGTCGAATTCTTCTCCGATGCGATCTCGCTCACCGTCTGGAGGTAGCGCAGCTGGATCGCCGCGGGCGCGGACCCGATGACGTGCGCCGCCTGCGCCAGCTTCTCGGATGCCTGGAGCTCGCCCTCGGCGTTGATGATCTTGGCCCGCCGCTCGCGCTCGGCCTCGGCCTGCTTGGCCATGGCGCGCTTCATGTTCTCCGGCAGGTCCACGTCCTTCACTTCGACCGCCGTGACCTCGATACCCCATTCGACGGTGCGCTGGTCGATGATCGTCTTCAGCGTGTTGTTGATCTTCTCGCGCTCGCTGAGCAGGTCGTCGAGCTGGTGCTCGCCCAGCACGCTGCGCAGGGTGGTCTGGGCCATCTGGCTGGTGGCGTAGAGGTAGTTCTCGATCTGGATGATCGCGGCGGCGGGATCCTTCACCCGCATGTAGAGCACCGCGTTCACCTTCACCGAGACGTTGTCGCGGGTGATGACGTCCTGCGGCGGGATGTCGAGCGCCAGGGTGCGCAGCGACACCTTGTGCATGTGTGCGATCAGCGAGGGCAGGAAGGCGATGCCCGGGCCCTTGGTGTTCCAGTAGCGGCCGAGGAAGAACGACACCCCCCGCTCGTACTGCTTGATGATGCGCAGGCTCGAGAGCGTGTACAGCGCGGCCACGAGGCCGACGATTTCCAGCGGGCTGAACAACATGGCGTCTCCTGAACTGTAGGGGCCGACCTTGTGTCGGCCCCTACGTCATGCGGGGAACGCCTCCACCAGCACGGCGATTCCCTGGCCGCCGCCGATGCAGGCGCTGCCCACGCCGAGCTTTTTCCCCGATTGCCGGAGCGCGTGGAGCAGGTGCAGCGTGATGCGCGCGCCCGACGCGGCGAGCGGGTGGCCGATGGCGATGGCGCCGCCGTGCACGTTGGTCTTCTCGCGCGGCAGGCCCAGCTCCTTCTCGACCGCGACGTACTGGGCCGCGAAGGCCTCGTTGACGTCGAACTGGTCCACCTGGTCCAGCGTCATCTTCGCCTTGTCCATCAGCTTGCGGATGGCGGGCGCGGGGCCGATGCCCATGATCTTCGGATCCACGCCGGCCACCGCCCACGCGACCAGGCGGCCGATCGGCTTCAGGCCCTTCTCCTTCGCGAACCCCTCGCTCGCGATGACGAGCGCGGCAGCCCCATCGCAGATGCCGCTTGCGTTGCCCGCCGTCACCACGCCGTCCTTCTTGAAGTATGGCGCCAGCTTCGCGAGGCCCTCGACGGTGGTCTCGGGACGCATATGCTCGTCGGCCCGGAACGGCACCATCTGCTTCGTCTTCCGGTCCTTGACCAGGATCGGAATCACTTCGTCGTCGAAGTCGCCGTTGTCCCACGCCTTTTTGGCCAGCGCCTGCGAGCGCGCGGCGTATTCATCCACGTCCGTGCGCGAGAGCTGGTACTTGTCGGCCAGGTTCTCGGCCGTCTCGGCCATCGAGAAGCCGCAGAGCGGATCCTTCAGCGATTCCCAGAGCAGGTCTTCGAGCGGAGCCGACGGGCCGAGGCGCAGGCCCCAGCGGGCGCCGCGGAGCACGTGAGGTGCCTGGCTCATCGACTCACCGCCGCCGCAGAGCACGGCGCGCGATTCGCCGAGCAGGATCTGCTGGGCGCCCTGGGTGATGGCTTCGAAGCCCGAGCCGCAGAGCCGGTTGACTGTCAGCGCGGGCGTCTCGATGGGCAAGCCGGCCTTGAGGCCGACGTGGCGCGCGAAATAGATCGCGTCGGCCGAGGTCTGGAGGGCGTTGCCGAAGACCGAGTGGTCGAGGTCATTCACACCGAGGCCCGACCGCTCGATGGCGACTTTCGACGCCTCGGCGGCGAGGTCGATGGCGGTGAAGTCCTTGAGGGTGCCGCCGAAGGTCCCGAAGGGCGTGCGGACGCCGCTGAGGAAGACGACGTCGGTGTCTTTGCCTTGCGTTTTCATGGGGGAATAATGGCCCCCCGACCGGGGTTTTCGTAGGGGCGGCCTTGTGGCCGCCAGGTCGGGGATCGTAGGGGCGGCCCCTTGTGGCCGCCCTCTCAAATGCGGCTAGAGGCTCTTCCCGTTGCGGAACACCCCGAAGAGGAAGGCCGGTAAGAGGCCCAGCATCACCAGGACCGCCGGGGAAATCCGGTGGTGCCCGCCCTCGGCCGCGTCCATGGCCGGGAGCGAACAGCCGGGGCGGTTGGGGTCGGAGCATTGGGCGGCGTCGCGCAGCTCGCGGAAGACCCGGACCTGGAAGACGTCGCGGCCGGTGTAGGTGGACTCTACCCGGTACTCGCCGCTGGCCGGCGCCTCGAAGGGGGAGCCGCTCCCGGTCACCGAGGAGGAGGAGAAGCGGATGGGAGACGCAAAGCTCGAGCGGGGCGTGATGGTGACGTCGCCGGCGGTGCCCTCGGTGATCATGCGGTAGGTCACGCCCGAGTCGAGCCGCAGGATGTAGGGACCGCGGCCGGCCATGCTGAACGACTCCGAGAACACCTGGACACGGCCTGCGCTGCGCTGGGCTGCGGCGGGCAGGGCGCAGGATACGGCGAGCACGAGGGCGATGCCGAACGGACGTAACGTCAAGGTGTTATCTCCGTGCTGATGGCGGTCATCGGGGGTTGCCTAACATACCCCGAATCGCGGCGGTGTCACGCGGCTACTTCAGGAAGAAGAATGCGGCGATCGGGATCGAGATCATGACAAGCAGGATACCCAGGCCGCGCTTTGATTTCCGGCACCCGGGCCCCGCGGGATTGCGGATGCACGCGATGTCCGCGGCATCGACCGCCTCTTCATAGATCTGGACCGACGACGTCGCGGTCTGGCTGGCGGTATCCATGCGGTACTCACCCGTATAGCCGGGAATGACCGGAATCCCCGAAGCGTGCCCCAGCTGGACCGTGACCGTGAACGGCGGCGCCCGGAATATCTGCCGCGGCGTGAAGACCACGTCGTCGTGCACCACGATCCGGTAGACGACGCCGGAGTCGAGCGTGACGTACGACGGGCCGCCACCCACCGTCCCCGTCCACACGAGGCGCCGGCGCATGTTGGTCGGCAGCGTATCGGACGCCGCGCGCTCCATGATCGCGATCCGCACACTGGTGGTGCCGACCTGCGGGTTCGTGAGCTCCACGATGTGCTCGCCCTGCTCGCGCGCCGTGACCTTGAACATCCGGGACATCCGCGTGGAATCCTCTGACGGCAGCCCCACGGTGTCGAGCGGGGCGCGGGAGGCGGCGGTGGTGTCCTGCGACAGCCGGCGCAGCACGACCTGGGCGCGCGTGGGGCGGACCCAGATGCGGTATGTCGCGCCGCGGCGGAGGTTCACCGTGGTGGCCTGCGCGGAGTCACCGCCGAGCCGGGTCTCGAGGACGATGTGTCCCGAATCCCGGTAAATCGCGGGGGTGGCCGGCGGGTTGGCCTGGGCGCGCGCGGAAACGGGAACCACGCCCGACAGCACGGCGACCGCGCATGCTACAACCTGCCGACGAAGTCCTTCACCCATTGTGCTGCCTCACGAGTTCCGGTTGAACCGCCAATGTCCGCCGTGCGCTGGCCCGCCGCAAGGGCGGCCACGACCGCGTCGTCCAGCGCGGCGCCCGCCTCGGCCTGGCCAAGCTCGCGGAACATCATTGCGCCGGTGAGGATCGTCGCGAACGGATTCGCGACGTTCTTCCCGGCGAGCGGCGGGGCGCTGCCATGCACCGGCTCGAAGAGGCCGGCGCGCCCCGGATGCAGGTTGGCGCTCGCGGCGAGCCCGAGGCCGCCGACGAGGCCGGCGCCGAGGTCGGAGAGGATGTCGCCGTAGAGGTTGTTGGTGACGATGACGTCGAAGCGGCCGGGATCGCGCACCATCTCCATCGCGAGGGCGTCCACGAAGCGGTGCTCCGTCGCGATCCCGGGGAAGTCCGCGGCGACGGCCTTGAACGTCCGCTGCCAGATCGCATGCGCGGGCACCGCGTTCGACTTGTCGCTCATCGTCACCCGTTTGCGGCCGTGGCGCTTCGCGAACTCGAACGCGGCCCGGATGATGCGCTCGACGCCCCGCCCGGTGTTCACTTCCTCGGCGATGTACTCGTCGCCCTCGGTGCGGCCGCGCGCGAGGTACATGCCTTCCGTGTTTTCGCGGAAGATGACAAAATCGATGGGGCGGTACGGCGGTACGGCGGTACGGCGGTACGTGTCGTCGTGGCCCTTCAGCGGCGTCATGTCCGGATGCAGCAGCTTGACGGGGCGCAGGTTGATGTAGAGGTCGAGCCGGAAGCGAAGGCCGAGCAGGATGTCGCGCGCGTGCTCGTTGCCGGGGACGCGCGGATCGCCGACGGCGCCGAGGAGAATCGCGTCCACGTCGTCGCGCAGGTGCGTGAACGCGAGATCGGGCAGCGTCTCCTTCGTCGCCAGGTAGTGATCGGCGCCATAGGGCAGCCGTTCGATGTCGAGCGAGAAACCGAAACGACTCGCGGCGGTCTGGAGCACGGGCACCGCCGCGTCGATCACTTCCGGTCCGATCCCGTCGCCGGGAATGGTGGCTATGCGATACGTCTTCACCCGAGTCCTTTGAGCTTCTGGCCGCAGGTGATGCAGAATCCCCAGCCCACGTCGAGCTCGCTGCCGCAGGTAGGGCAGTGCACCACGCCGATGTTCTGGCCGCAGTGGGGACAGAAGAGCACGGCGCGTCCGACGGGCAGGTTGCCGCCGCAGTAGTTGCAGGGCGCGCTGGCGGTGATCTCCCGCGGCTGGGTCGTCGCGCGCGCGTCGTCGGACTCGTCGAGCGCGAAGAGCAGCGCGTCGCCCGAGCGGTCCGGCGGGTCGGTGGTCCCGGCCTCGAAGGCCAGCACGTCGCGTTCGGCCGACACCGCGTCAGCGGACATACCCTCGGGCTCGGCGTCGGCGATTTCCGCGTCCCCGTCGTCCTCCGCGACGCCGAGGGCCGGGTGGTCGAGACGGCTCGCATCCAGCAGCACCGTCGCATCGGGGAACTGCCGGTAGATCCCGGTGTCCGGGTTCACGCTCGCGGCTTCGCGGGCGAACGCTTCGGCGACGTCGGCGGGAAAGACCTGGGCGAGCCCGCGCTCCCCCGCAAGCAGCCGCAGGATGGTCATTTCGTAGTCCTCGTTGGTGTCGAAGCCCAACGACGCGCGATGGGTGCGGTAGGGTACGAGGCGCTCGTGGATTTCGGCCACGCGAACCGGCCGGCGCACCGCGCCGGGGTCGAGGCCCGAGAGATTTTCCACCAGACGGCGAAAGAGGCCGTCGAGGAGATCCGGTGGCACAGCGGGTGATGCCGGCAAGAAGGACTCGCGGAGAGGGCGCGGCACGTTAGATTGGCGCGTATGCGGTTGTCAAGAATGATTGTGATCCAGGCGGCGCTTCTCGCCGTCGCCTTCGGCCCGCTCGAGGCGCAGACGCGCCGTGTCCTGGGCCGCGGCGACCCCGAAACGCAGCTGCTCGGTTACTACGCGGCCGTCATGCAGTTTACGCCCGTCGGGCTGCCGGCGCGCGAGGGCCGCTTCGAGATCGGCGGCGCGGCCACCTTCATTCCGACGATCTCGGACCAGGACCGCTTCGCCGGTTTTGGCGGGACCAAGAGCGAGAACACCAATATCTGCCCCATCTATCCGCGCATCACGGCGTCGATGGGCTTTGGCCGGACCGCGATCGAAGCGGGCTTCACCCCGCCGGTGCGGGTGTGCGGCGCCAAGGCCAGCGTGCTATCGGTCGCCGTGGGCCGGCGCATGACCCTCGGCCGCAGCTGGGAAGGCTACGCGCGGGTGAGCGCCATGAGCGGCCATGTGGATGTGTCCGCCACCTGCAACGCCGAGGCTGTCGCCGATCCGCTGAACCAGACGTGCTTCGAAGGTACTCCGTCGCGCGACCGCGTTGCGCCGCTGGGCGTGGCGCTGGAGTTTGCAGCCGCCTGGCAGGGCTGGCGGAGCAAGCACATCGAGCCCTACGTCGCGGCCGGCATCCGGTATGAACGGATCAATTTCGACGTGAACTACAGCCGCGACATCCTCAAGACATTCCCGGCGCTCGATGACCACAACCGGCTCCGGGCGACGTTGTCGCGCATCCATCTCGCTGCGGGCGCGGCCTGGGATATCGCCAGCCACGTCCGGCTCGGCGGCGAGATCTATTATGCGCCGGGGGCGCTCATGACGGTGCGGGGAAGATTGGCGGTGGCTCTGTGAAGCCAGTCGCCAAGTCGCCCAGTCGCCAAGTCGCCGGATTCAGCTTTGTGTTCGCGGTTCTTGCCTTGGTGGGGTGCACGGATTTGCGCATGAATCCGGCGATCGACCGCATCCAGGTGCCGCTCGATTCGGCGTCCTTCAAGAACGACATCATGCCGGTGCTGCGGGTCACCTGCGGATCATCGGGGGCGTGTCACGGCGTGGTGGGGAATTCGAGTCCGCAGCTGGGGCTCAATCTTCAGAACGACTCGGCCGCCTATGCGAGCCTCGTCAATGTGCCGTCGTCGAATTTTCCCAACATGATGCGGGTTCGGCCGGGCCTGCCCGACTCGTCCTTCATGTACCGCGTGCTGATTCCGAATCCGACCTACCGGCTCGGCTACTATCGCATGCCGCTCACCCAGCTGCCATTGCCGTTCGAGACGACCGAGACGATCCGCAACTGGATCCTCAAGGGTGCACTGAACAACTAGTCGCCTAGTCGCCTAGTCGCCAAGTTGATCGGGGTCGTAGTCGGCGTAATTCCCCTTCACTTTTTCCAATTCGAGCCAATCCAGAAACCCCGACGTCGCGAGGCCGTTCGAGCTGCGCTGCTCGGAGGCGGCGCGGGTCGCGAGAAAATTCGCGTACTCGTTCTTGGCGTGCTGGTTGTGTCCGCGCACCCAGCGCCAGGTGATGTCGTGCCCCTGCGCGAGCGCGTCGAGCGCCTGCCACAGCTCGGGGTTCTTCACGTTCTTCCAGTCGCGCCGTTTCCAGCCGCGCATCCACTCGTTCATCCCCTTGACCAGGTACTCGGAGTCGGAGATGAAGTCGAGGGCGAGCCGCGTGCCGCCGACGCCGAGCAGGGTGAGCGCCTCGATCGCCGAACGCAGCGCCATGCGGTTGTTGGTCGTGTCGGCTTCGTGGATGAAGTAGTCGCGGCGCGACACGCCGGCCGCTCGCGCGATCTCGATCATTCCGCCGGCGCCGCCCGGCGTGTCGCCCGGCCGGCCGTTGCCGAGGCACGACTCGTCGGCGTGAATCACGATGCGCGCGCTCACGCGAAGACCCGGATGTGGCCGGGCTCGCCAGCGACCACGCGGCCGATCACCGCGGAGGCGAGGGTCCCGCGTGCCTGGAGGTCCGCGACCAGTCCGGCGGCCGCCGCTTCCTTCACGCACAGCAGCAATCCGCCCGACGTCTGCGCGTCGGCCAGGAGGAGCTTGTCATCGGCCGACACGCCGCTGCCGAATCGCGTGGTGGCTTCGACCGACTCGAGATTCCGTTTGGTGCCGCCGGGGACCGCGCCCTTCGCGATCAGCGCGCGCGCGCCGGGCAGGATCGGCACCGACGACGCGCCCAGCTCGGCGGCGCAGCCGCTCGCCTTCATCATCGAGCGCAGGTGGCCGAGGAGGCCGAAGCCGGTCACGTCGGTGGCGGCGCGGACCCCCGCGGCGCGCGCCGCGTCGGCGGCGCCGGCATTCAGCGCCGTCATGGAGGCGATAGCGCCGCGGATCGTCGGCTCGTCGGCCAGCTCGCGCTTGATCGCGGTGCCGATGAGGCCGGTGCCGATGGCCTTGGTGAGGACGAGCACGTCGCCGGGCTGCGCGGCGGCGTTGGTCGTCATCAGCCGCGGATCCACTTCGCCCACGGCGACGAGCCCGAACTTGGGCTCCGGGTCGTCGATGGAGTGGCCGCCCACGATCACGGCGCCGGCGCGCGTCACGATGTCGGCGGCGCCCCGGATCACTTCCCCTAGAATGTCGAGGGGAAGCGTCTCGCGCGGCCACCCGACCAGGCTGAGGCAATACAGCGGCCGCCCGCCCATCGCGTAGACGTCGGAGAGGGCGTTGGCCGCGGCGATCTGGCCGAAGGCAAACGGGTCGTCCACGATCGGCGTGAAGAAATCGGTCGTGAGGACGAGGGCCCGCTCGTCCGTGATGCGGATGACCGCGGCGTCGTCAGCGCCGGATGCATCCACCAGGACTGCGGGATCGGTGCCGGTGGGGAGATAGCGCAGGACCTGCGCGAGCTCGGCCGGGCCGAGTTTGCAGGCTCAACCGGCGCCGTGACTGAGACTGCTCAGGCGGATGCGCGGGCGCTGGTCCTGCGGGCTATCCGGCATTTGATGGCTCGAAAATTCCCTTCAGGCGTATTCGCGTGCAATCAACCAGGCGCGCAAGGCGATCAGCGTGCGCTCTTCGGCGGTCGCGCCCGCGCCGAGCGATCCGTTCTGCGTCTGCATCCTGGCGAGGCGTGGCGCCGCGAGGGCCACCGACTCGCGCGCCTGTGGCAGCGGCACATCGACCAGCGCCGCGACGGCGTGGACGATGTCGAGATTGCGCCAGGAGCCGTCGGGCTTCTGGTTCAGCGCCACATGCTCGGCGAGAATGGGGAGCTGGTTGCGGAACGGTTCGGGCGACCAGGCGATCGCCGACAACGCGCCGATCATCAGCGTCGGATTCCAGACGCCGCCCCAGGTATCCCAGAGTTTGGGAAGCGCGAGCAGGGTGCCGACGTGACGGCGCACCAGCGTTTCGTTGCCATGACCGGCGCGCAGAACCGACCGCAGCGCGATGCACGAAGCGAGAAAGCGTGAGCCGGAGTCGGACGTGACGGAGGCACCGCTCGCCAGCGCGAGGCGAGCGATGGTGCGGCCCGCGGTGCGGTAGGCAAAAAAGCCGCCCATCGCGGCATAGCGCGGATCCACCGGCGTCTTCTTGCCCGGCTGGTGCGGCGCGTAGGCGCCGTCCTTGTCCTGGCGGGCAAGCATCCACTTGACCGCGCGGCTCACCGCCGGGGAGTCGGGCGGCTGGCCCAGGTCCAGCATCTCCCAGACAAACCAGGCGGTCACGACGAGGTCGTTCGCGACGCTGCCGTCGGACTTCTGCCGGGAGCGATGTTCGCGGACCAGCGTCGCCGCCAGCTTCTCGTCCGACTCGCGCCGCGCGCCGAGGAGGCGACGCGCCACCAGGGCCGGCCGGGTCTCGCGATCGGCGAAGTAGGCGCTTACGCGCTCGATGGCTTTGTGAACCGGGTTCATACGGCGCGAATACTAGGGGGCACTACCCAAGACGCCAAGCCAGCAGCCCTCCCGCCACCACATAACGCGCAAGATCGACCACGAACCCCCGCCAGTCGGGGCGTTCCGCGGAACGCAGGAACGCAGAACGCAGTCCGCGTTCCGCTCCCGCCACCAGTATCCCGAGCAGGGAAAAGACCAGCAGCCAGCTGCCCTGCCCGATGCTGCCGAACCAGAGCGCCGCCAGAAGGGCCAGAATCAGGGCCTCCGCCATGGTCACCAGGACCGCCGGCCAGTTGAGCTTGCCGTGCCCCGCGCGAGCCGCCGCCAGGAAGAGGGCGGA
>JAYTEN010000005.1:0-1838 GCA_043735145.1 Gemmatimonadota bacterium
GAGGTCGTTTCGTTCGCGTTCATGCCGTCCCGCGTGAACTGGCCCCACCAGATCGACGGCGCCTGCACCACGCCGCGCTTGACCTCCGCCGTCACGACCGCGGCCGCGGTGAAGCCGCCGCGGTCGTTGAAGCACCGGACCATGAGGCCGTCGCCGATCCCGCGCAGCGCCGCGTCGTCGGGATGGATCCGCACCGTCGGGGTACCCGCCTTTTTTCGCAGCGAGTCCACGTTGACGAAGGTCGAGTTCAGGAACTGGTGCGCCGGCGGTGAAATGAGCGTGAGCGGGAAGCGCGCCGCCAGCGCCGGGTCCTGTTCGCGCGACTCGCGCGGCGGCAGGTATTGCGGGACCGGATCGAGTCCCTTCGCCGCGAGCCGCGCCGATACGAACTCGACCTTGCCCGACGGCGTCGGAAAGCCGCCCTCGGCATATGGGGCGTAGGGCGCGGGCAGATTGAGTCGCGCCCAGCCGCGCTCCAGGAGCTGCTCGAAGGTGATGCCCTGCATGTTGGGATGGCCGCTCGCCAGTGCCTGACGAATCATGGTCTCGTCGCTGTCGTCGAAGCACGGCTCGGTCAGCCCGCAGGCCTTCGCGAGCCGCCGGAAGATCTCGGAGTTGGGCAGCGCCTCGCCCACCGGGTCGATGCTCGGCTGGTTGAGCGAGAGGTAGTAGTGCCCGTAAGCGAGGTGGACGTCCCAGTGCTCGAGCTGCGTCGTCGCCGGCAGCACCACGTCGGCATAGCGCGCGGTGTCGGTCATGAAGTGCTCGAGCACGACGGTGAAGAGATCCTCGCGCTCGAGTCCCCGCCGGACGCGGGCGCGGTCGGGCGCGACGGTGCCGGGGTTCGAGTTGTAGACGACCATCGCTTTCACCGGCGGGCCGCCCACGCCGGCGTCGGGCTCGGTGAGCGCTTCGGCGAGGCGGCTCATGTTGATGGTGCGGGTGCCCGGCGGGACGAGGTCGGGGCGCTCCAGTGCCGCGCGGTCGAACTTGTGGGCCGCCGAGGTCGAGAGCTGCACGCCGCCGGCGGGATGCCGCCAGTGGCCGGCGACGGCGGGCAGGGAGGCGATACTGCGCACCGCCATGCCGCCGCCATAGTGCCGCTGGAGGCCGTAGTTCACCCGGATGAAGGCCGGCTTCGCGGCTCCGTAGGCCCGCGCCAGCCAGGTGATGTCGTCCACCGGGAGCTCGCAGATCTCCGCCACCCGCCCGGCCGGGTACTCGGCGGCGCGCGCCTCGAGCTCCGCAGTACCTAACGCATACCGCGCGAGGTAGTCGCGGTCGGCCATCCCCTCGGCGAAGAGGATGTGGATCATGCCCAGCGCGAGGGCGGCGTCGGTGCCCGGCCGGATCATGAGGTGCCGGTCGCACTGCGCCGTGGTGCGCGTGGTGAGCGGGTCGATGGCGACGATCTGCGCGCCGCGTTCGCGCGCCTCGCGCACGAAGGGCCACAGGTGCGGGTTCGACGTGAGGGTGTTGCTGCCCCAGATCAGGATCAGCTTCGCGCCGCCGATGAGCTCGGTGTCGGTGCCGACGTTGTGCCCCACCGTCATCTGCATGGCCACGCTGCCGGCCTGCGAGCAGATGGTGCGATCGAGCAGCGACGCGCCCATCCGGTTGAAGAAGCGGCGGTCCATCGAGCTGCCCTGGATGAAGCCCATGGTGCCGGCGTAGGAGTAGGGCAGGATGCTCTGCGGGCCGTGCTCCCGCGCGATCTTCGTGAGCCGGGACGCGACGAGCTCGATCGCATCGTCCCAGCCCATCGGTTCGAAGCGCCCTTCGCTCCGGGCGCCGACCCGGCGCAGCGGCGTGGTGAGGCGCCCGGGGCTGTAGGTGCG
>JAYTEN010000006.1:0-10320 GCA_043735145.1 Gemmatimonadota bacterium
GGCCGCGGTTGCGGCTCTTCTGCCAGTTCAGGACCAGGTTCACCGTGAGCCGGTGCATCCAGGTGCCGAACGCCGATTCGCCGCGGAAGGTCGACAACCGCTGCCACGCCCTGACGAAGGCGTCCTGCACCAGTTCGTCGGCGTCGCCGTCGCCGCCGACCATGCGGCGCACCAGCGAGTAGATCCGCGCCGAGTGCAACCGGTAGAGCCGCTCGAAGGCCTGCTGGTCCCCGGCGGCGGCGAGGGCCACATCGGCTCGTTCGCTGTCTCCCTGGGCCAGTTGATTGTCCGGCGTGGTGCGGTCCAGGGCCGGTCTCCACGAAATTGCGTGAGCTGTCATCCACAACGATAGACAGCCGCAAGTGACTAAACGATTGAAACGACTTTATCTACAGCTGTAGTGCGGCCAGGCCTTCGATCAGCTTGAGCTTGCGGTGGAGGGTCGAGCGGTCGATTCCCAGCACGTCGGCGGCCTTCAACTTGTTGCCGCCGGTCCTTTCGAGCACCTGGAGAATGTGGCGCCGCTCGACCTCCGCGAGGGTGAGCATCGCCACGGGCACGCCCGATGCGGCCCTTGATCCCATGGCGGCGTGCCGCACCACGTGGAGCGGCAGGTCCTTCAGCCCCAGCACCGCGCCGGAGCGCAGAGCGAGGGCGCGCGCCAGGACGTTCTCGAGCTCGCGGGTGTTGCCCGGCCAGTGATATGCCGTGAGCGCGGCCAGGGCATCGGGGGCGAGGTCGGCCAGCTCGAGCTGGAAGCGGTCGGCGAGCCGACCGGTGAGGTGGTGCGCGAGCGCGGGGATGTCCACCGGCCGTTCGCGCAGCGGCGGCAGGTGCAGGTGAACGATGCCGAGCCGGTAGAAAAGATCCTCGCGCATGCGGCCGCCATCGACGGCTTCCTGCGGGTCGCGCTCCATCACCGCGATCACGCGCGCGCTGCTGCGCTGCGGCGCGCCGGTGCCGGCGGCCTTGAAGGATCCGTCTTCCAGGAACTGGACCAGGGCCGGCTGCACCGCGAGGGGCACTTCGGCGACGTCGTCGAGAAAGAGCGTACCGCCATTGGCATTCTCGGCGGCGCCGGCGTGGTCGCGGCGCGCGTCTTCGGCCGAGACGCGGCGATAACCGAACAGCTCGGCCTCGAACTGGGCCGGCGGTATGGCGGCGCAGTTGAGCGCGACGAAGGCCGACCGGCCCGACGCGGCGTGGATCGCGCGCGCCACGACTTCCTTGCCGGTGCCCGATTCGCCGGTAATGAGCACCGGCGTTGCGGTGGGCGCGACGCGAATGGCGGCCTCGAGGATCTCGCGCATCTGGCGCGAGATTCCGACCACGTCGGCGGGCAGGTCAACGCGGCGGCGCAGCCGCGCCAGCTCGCGCCGCGTCTCGGTGGCGTCGCGGGCGCGGCGCACGGTGATGCGCAGCTCGGGGAGCTTGGTCGGTTTTTCGAGGTAGTGGTGGGCGCCGGCGTGGAGCAGCTCGACGGCGGAATCGACCGACGCGTGCGCCGTCATGATGATGACCGGCACCTCGGGGAGGCGCTCTCGCATGGCGGCGAGGAGCTCGCGGCCGTCCATGCCGGGCATCAAGAGGTCGCTGACCACGACGTCGACCTCGGCACCGCCGTCGAGGATGGCGAGGGCCTGCGCCCCGGAGGTGGCGGGCAGCACGGTCCACCCGTCGGCTTCGAGGACGGTCTTGAGGAGCGCGATCTGGGCCTCGTCGTCGTCGACGATGAGGATGCGGCCGGTCGGAGAGGCCATATGCTACAGAAAGTGTGGCGGAGTACTACACCGACGCAAGGCACCTCACGGCGTGATCCCGACCTGGCAGATCCGCAGGAGATCATCGAAGGTGTCGAGCCAGTGGGTGGGCCGCTCTTCGGCGATGCGAGCGCGGTCGAAGGGTCCCCAGAGGCAGGCGGCGGTATCGACGCCGGCGTCGCGTCCCGCGGCGATGTCGTGGGGCGAGTCGCCGACGAAGAGGGTGGACCGGGGATCGGATGAGGCGAGCAGCTGGAGGCAGAGATGGACGGGCGCGGGATCGGGTTTGCTCTCGGCCAGCGTATCGCAGGTGACGAGCGCGTCGAAGAGCCCGTCGAAGCCGCAGTGGCTGAGTCCGCGGGCGAGTCCGCGGTCGTTCTTCGAGGTGACGATGCCCAGCTTGATGCCGGCGGTCTTGAGGGCTTTCACCGATTCGAGGGCGCCGGGATAGGCGACGACCATGGCGTCATGGTTGGCAAGGTTCCACTCGCGGTAGGTCGCGATCATGGCTTCGACTTCGGCGGGGTCGTCGGTGAAGCTCAGGAATTGCTTGCGCAGCGGCGTGCCGAGGCCGGCGATGAACAGGTCATCGGACATCGCGTCCCCGCGGTGGATGCGCATCGTGTGCCGGTACGACTCCAGGATCAGCTCGATGGAGTCGATGAGCGTGCCATCGAGGTCGAACAGGACAGTCATGTAGCGCATTCTGGGAAAGTAACAGTCGCCAAGTCGCCAAGTCGCCTAGTCAGATGGACAACGGGAAGCGACGAGCAATGCGGCCACGAGAACAAGGCGAGGAGTTCCGTCGAGGGGCGGGGCCGGCGGGGGCATCATCGCTCCGGCGAGCTCCGTGATGCGCGTGGCGAGATCGAGCGGGGAACCTTCGCCGCGCGTGAGTCGTCCGACGAGTGCGTCGAGACCAGCGGGAAGATCGTTGACGAGAATGCTGCGCGCCGCTTCGAACGACCCGCCGTCGGATCGCTCCCGGTGAGCAGTCGCGGCGCCGCGCGCCAGCAGATCGAGTGCCGCCTGGCGCCCTGGCCCCGCTGCTATGCCGCCGCGCCGCGATGCCGAGAGCACGACGAGCTGCTCGCGCGCCAGCGGCATCACGGTGGCCAGCAGCTCCGTGAATTGGCCGGGCTCGGCGGGGACCGGTACGGCCCGCAGCGCGCGCTCCGCCAGCTCTCCCAGCGCTTCGGGGTCCCGGCGCACCGCGCCGCCGGCGCCGAGCACGAAGGGCAGCGGGACGCGCCGGCCGCCGCGCCACTCGAGCGCGAGGAGGAGTCCGGCGCCGGCGGCGTCGTCATCGTCGGCGATTGCCGCGGCCACGAGCGGCGTGCGCGCCCGCGTGTGCAGCGGACCGGCCAGCGCGCGCCAGCGCTCGCGCGCCTCGAAGGGCGCGACGCGCCGCCAGCTCTCGCGTTCCAGCGCCTGACCGCCCGGGGTGCCGTCGTCGATCCACCAGAGGGCCGCGAAGGGATCGGGCTCCGCCGATACCGATGCGGTGGTCGCGCCCAGCTTGGCGCGCAGCGTCCGCAGCACCGCCGTGAGTTCGCGCAGGCCGCCCGCCGGAACCAGGTGCGCGACGTCGATCTGCCGGTGCGGCGAATACAGCCGCTCGATGCGGCCCACGCGCTGCATGACGCGCACCGGATTCCACGGGAGGTCGTAGTTCACGACCGCGCGCGCATCCTGGAGATTGAGTCCCTCGCTCGCCACGTCGGTTGCCACCAGCACGTCGGCCTCGAGCAGCGGGTTGGCAGCGCGACCGCGTCCCAGCGGCGCGAATCCGTCGAGCGCTTCATGCCGGGCCACCACCGACGTGCCCGCATATGCGACGTCGCCCACGACCGCGATGACGCGCCGTCGCCCGCGCAGCCGCTTCAACAGATAGAGCGCCGTGTCGCGGTACTCGGTGAAGACGATCGCGCGCGCGCCGGCGAGCGGTGCATCGAGAAGTGCTTCGAGCGCGGCGGCCTTGGGATCGTCGCCGGCCGTGACCGCGTCGACCATCGCGATCGCGCGAGTAGCGGCCGCCCGTGCGGCGACGATATGCGCGCACGATCCCCCCGGGGCGGACTGCGCGAGCAGCGGCCATAGCGCCAGCTGACTCTCGGCGCCCTCGCGCGCGAACGACGCGCGAACTTCGGCTCGGGTCACGGCGACCCCCTGCTCGGCGGCAAGCATCACCTCGTCCATCACGTCGCGATGGCGCGCCAGGCTGCGGCGCAATGCCGCGCGACTCGACTCCAGCCGCCGCATGAGACCGAGCTCGAGGAGCGCGCCACCACGCGAGACATCTCCCGGAGCCCGGGCAATTTCGTGGATCTGGTCGAGGAGCGGTGCCAGCATGTCGCCATAGCACGCCGCGAGGTCGTAGCGGACCGGCTCGCGCAGGACGCGGACCGGAAAGGCATCCCGCAGCGCCGGAAACGTGGCCTCCACGAGGCGGCGGGTGCGGCAGACCGACAGCGCCCCCAGCGCCAGTGCCGCGGCGGGGTCGGCGCGGCGCAGCGAATCGGCGAGATCGGCGACGCCGAATTCGCGGAACCGGTCACGCGCGGCGAAGAGCTGGACGAGCGCCGCGAGGTCGGCCGCCGAATTGTTGAGTGGCGTCGCCGTCAGGAGTGCGACCCTCCGCCCCGCCGTCATCCGCGCGAGCCCGTCGTAGCGGCGGGTGCGTGGATTCCGGAAGGCGTGCGCTTCGTCCACGATGACGAGCGTGCAGTGCGGCGGCGGCGCGGGCGCGCGCCGGGCGAACATGGCGTGCGACACGACGCTCAGCGGAACACCCACCGACGCCGACGCGCGCTGCCACCCCAGTACCAGGGATGCGGGCACGACGGCAATGGCGTCGCCGCCGCGCTCCCGCTCCATCACCGCCAGCGCGATGGCGATGAAGGTCTTGCCGAGGCCGACGCCGTCGGCGATGAGCACGCCGCCAAAGCGGCGCAGGATCGATCGGGCGCGTGTCACGGCGTCCACCTGGTGCGGCAGCAGCCATGTCGGCGGCGTTCCGCCGCAGGGCGGCGACTCGAGCGGCTCGAGCATGCCCGCGAGGATCGCGCGCGCGGTTTCGGCCGGCGGGCGCACCCGAGCGGTGGCCAGCGCCGGAAACAGCGGATCAGCGATCCCCGCCAGTGCCTCGGCGCAGAGCCGAGTCGAGCCGGCGAAGGGCTCCGGCAACGCGGTCGTCGAGGTCGAGAATCGCGAGCGCCTGCGCAGCGAGAGCATCGTCATCGATGTCCTTTCCGTCGAGTCCCTCGCGACCGGTGTTCGCGAGCGCATCGATTGCGCTTCCGGTGGCGACTTCGGGGATGGGCAGCATGGCGACCGTGGCGGCGCTGAAGCGGAACGCGCCGCCGCTCGCCCGTTCGGCGAGCACCGCCGCCAGCGCGCGTATGGGCGAGCTGTTGAGCCACGCCGTCAGCCAGCACGCCGTGCGCTGGTCGGCCACCGCCACGCCGTAGCAGGTGTTGAGCGGCACCGGCCCGCCGCTCGCCCGCTCCATGGCCACAGCCTCGAGGCGGCTCGCGATGTCGCGCCACAGCACGATCCAGCGGGCGCGCAGCAGGTCGGTGCGAAAGAGGGTCCAGTGCGGACAGTTGCGGGCATCCGCGCGCCGCTCGAGGGCCGGCCCGTGGGGGCGCAGGTACTCGAGCACGTCGCGCTCCACGCGCCGCAGCGGATTGCCGAAGTCGTCCAGGGCGGCAAGCAGCACCGCCGACGGCCGTACCCGGAAGGGCGCGATGTCGCGCCCCAGCACGGCGGGAACCCGGCACGAAGCCGGAAGCTCACCGGCGTGCTCGAGGTCGCGGACGAAGACCTCGTTGGCGCCCGTCTTCACGCCCAGGCGGGGATGGAAGCGACTGCCTAACGACACGCCGGCGGCGAGCGCGGTGCGCAGGGCGGTGACGACACCGCCCGGCATCGCCAGCCACACGGAGCGCGGGGCGGCGGGATCCAGCGGAATGTCTTCCTGTGCCGCCTGTCCGGAAATGGAGATGCCGGAGGCGCAGCTGATGCTCACGCGGGCGTGCCGCCCGGGGTCGGGCGCGCGGCGCTGCACGATGGCGATCATCGGGAAGACGGTGGCGGCAAAGCCGCTCGACGGGCCGTGCGAGCGATCCTCGAGGTGGAGCACCGACGCCGAGCCGCGCAGCAGCGCGCGCAGCGGCCCCGCGTACCCGGCGCGCAGCAGCTTGGCCGGGAGCAGGTAGCCGACGACGCCGTCGGTGCGCACCAGCTGGAGCGCGCGCTCGACGAAAGCGACGGAGAGGTCGGGCAGGTGCGCGAACCCGCGGCGGCCGCCGGTCGAGGGCCGAAAACTGCGATACCGCGCCGTCAGCATGTCGCGCGAGGAAACCGGCAGGCGCTCGCCGCGCACCCAGGGCGGATTGCCGACGACCGCATCGAAGCCTCCCGACGCGATGATGTCGCCGAAGTGCACGTCGTAGGCAAAGAACGGCAGCGCGTCGTCGGAGGCGATGCGCTGGCGGACCGCCATGAGCTCGCGCCGTCGCTTTCGCCATTCCGACACGCGGCGCGCCGTCGCCGGATCACGGCGCGCCCGGCTTCCGAAGAGGTCCCGGCCCTCGGCGGCGGCGACGTCGGCAAGGCGCGCCGTCAGGGAGACGATCGCGGCCTCGGTGCCCACCTGGGCGACCACGCGCTCGTCGTTCCGCAGGCTCGTGGCGAGCGCGGCCTTCTGCCGTCCCGTCGAGGCGAAGTATTCGGCCCGTCGCTCGGCCACCGCGCGCAGGCGCGCGACGGCCGCGGGAGCGCGGGACACACCGGCGGCATCGAGCGGCGAGAGGAGACTGTCTCCCTGGCGCAGATTCTGGTCGAGGTTCGGCAGCGGAAGCACTTCCTGCCACGAGGCGTCGTCGTCGGCGACCAGGGCGAGCCAGAGACGCAGCTCCGCCAGCCGCACCGCCATCGGATCCTGGTCCACACCGAAGAGGCAGTCGCGCACGATCGCGCGTCGGCGCTCCAGGACCGACTCGCCCGCGACCCTTTCGGCACGAATGACTTCCAGCTGCGCCAGCGATTCCAGGAGAAAGGCGCCGGACCCGACGGCGGGATCGAGAATGCGGACCGCGCGGATCGCGTCGCCCGTCCTGCCGCCCAGCGCGGCATCGAGCGTCAGCGACACGGTGCGGCGCAGCAGATCGCGGGGAGTGAAGTAGGTGCCCGAGCCCCGGCGGCGGTCCGAGGCCATCAGCCCCTCGAACACGCGGCCGAGCATCTCGGGGTCCACCGCGTCGTCATCGCGCTCGCGCACGGTGAAGTGGAAGCGCTCGAACAGCTCATCGAAGAGCTCGCGCCAGGTTTCGTCGGGGAAGGCGGCGGCCGGAAAGCGGCGCTCGAGTGCGTGACGCTCGAACAGTCCGCCATTGAGGAACGGCACGCCGCCGAGGGCCCGGGCCGCTCCGCGACGGGCCGCGCGCGGGGTGCTGAGGGCGCCGAAGCAGAGTGGTTCGAAGACGTGCTGGTGAAACGGCCGACCGGAGCGGAGCGCTGAGTCCAGAAGGACCGGTAGGAAGTCGCTCCGCCCGGCCAGCCAGCCCTTGGCCTGGACGAAATAGAGGAATAGCACGCGCGTCAGGATCACGAGGGCGAGGTCGCGGCGCTCGTTCTGCGTCGCACGGGGGACGCCGGTGAGGGCGAGGGCCGCGCGCTGGTGCAGCCGGGTGAACTCGCGAAAGAAGCGGGCGGTGAGGCCTTCCTCGGCGAGCGCGTCGGCGACGCGCATCGACAGGGTGAGCGCCGTGTCGCCGGGACGAGGGGTGAGCCCGCCGAGGATCTCCGCGGCGACCGCAGAGGGTCGTTCCAATGGGATGCGGAGCTGGCGGGCTCGAATTCCGGATTGCGCTGATGTGGCGGTCGCCACCGCGAGGGTGGCGTTGCGCCGGCAGAGGGCGAGGAGCAGGTGGCGCTCACCGCCGGTGGCGCGGGCGAGCCGCTCGGCGGCCATCGCAACGCGGCCGCGGGCGGCGTCGTCGAAGAGAGCGCCGTAGATAATGAAGGATCCGCTCCGGCCGACGACGGCGGCCCGGCGGATGCCGAGCCCTTCGGCGCCCAGACCCATCCGCTGGCGGGCGGTGCTGTTCAGCTCGTCGCAGCCGGGGGTGTAGCCCAGCTCGGCGACGAGCTCATGGAGGTCGTCGAGGCAGCGAATGCGCGCGAGCAGCTCGGTCGTGACGGGCACGCGCACATGGTAGGAAGCAATGATGGCCGGGCAGTAACCCGGCCATCGCATCATGTATCAATTCATCGCATCTCATTGCTCCAGGGCGACCACAAGGGTCGTCACTACATACCCAGCACCTTCACGATGACGCGCTTCTTCCGCTGGCCGTCCCACTCCCCATAGAAGACTCGCTGCCACGGGCCGAAGTCGAGCCTGCCTGTCGTGATCGGCACGATGACCTCGTGGCCGATCGCCAGTGAGCGCAGGTGCGCCGCGGCGTTGTCCTCGCCGGTGTCGTTGTGCTTGTAGCGCTTCGGGTCCCAGGGCGCGACCGTTTCGTCGAGCCATTTCAGGATGTCCTGCCACAGGCCCGACTCGTGGTCGTTCACGAAGACCGAGGCGCTGATGTGCATCGCCGAGACGAGGACCATCCCCTCTTTCACGCCGCTGGCATCGACCTGTGCCTCGACCTGGTCGGTGATGTCGATGATCTCCTGGCGCTTCTTCGTCTCGAACCAGATGTAATGCGTGTGGGATTTCATTGGCGATCCGTATCGTGGGTCGTGCGTCGGGTCGATCTCTATCCGTGCGAGTAGGTGCGGCCCTTCCATTCTATCCTTCTCGTGCCGCGCAGTATCGCCCTGATGATGATCCAGACGGTGACCGCCGCGCCGGCGGGATAGAGCAGGCCGTACCACGGCGGCGCGCGCGAGGCACGTAGAATCACGGCGAAGAGCAGTGACACGCCCAGATATCCGGACCCGCCGAAGGCGATCTGCGCCGGGCTCGAGTTCACGATGCCGATGGCGAGCATGATAATCGGCAGCAGAAACGCCGACACGAACACCAGCGTCCACGCGCAGGCGAGGTAGGCCAGCGGCCGCGACTTCGTGGTCTCGAGCGTCCCCCGGAAGAAATTCTTGCTCCACCCTTCGATGATGCCCGGCAGCGTCGAGTACATCCGCGTCGTCATGTCCTCATCCGCCAGCGCGAAGAAGATGCGGCGGCCGCCGCGCACGTAGCAGACGGCGAGCATCAGGTCCTCGATCACCGTGTCGAATACTTTCTTGTGCCCGCCGACCCACTCGTACGCGTCGCGCGTCGTGAGGATGAATTGCCCATTGGCGATGGCGTGGCGCGGATTGCGGTTGCGGTTCAGCCGCTTCAGCGACCCGAAGCGGAGGCCCAGCAGCAGGAACCACCACGGCTGCACCACGCGCTCCCAGAAGGTGAGCATCTCCTGGTGCGGCATCACGGTGACCATGTCGGCTCGCTCGGTCTCCAGCGCCGCGACGGACCGCGGTAGCAGTGCCGGGCTGTGCACCGTATCCGCATCGGTGAAAAGGAGGATCGATCCCTGCGCCACCTGGTAAGCCTGCCAGCAGGCCCACGGTTTTCCGTACCAGCCCTTCGGCGGGTCGGTGCCGCGAAGCACGGTGAGCCGCGCGTCGTCCTGCTGCACCTTCTCGGCGATGGCGGCGGTGCTGTCGGTGGAACGGTCGTCGACGAGGATGACCTGGATCTTCCGGTACTCGCTGGCGAGGATCGAGCGCAGGCAGCGCTCGATGTTGCCAGCCTCGTTGCGCGCGGGCACCACGACGGTGACGAGAGGCGACTGCTCCGGCTCCAGCGGCTCGAAATCGCCCAGCCTAGGCCGCGGCTTCGGCATCACCAGGGCCGTAAGACCGGAGAGCCAGTACGGCGCGGCGGCGGTCAGGCCGCCCCACCAGGGCCACGTCAGACGGCGATCTCCTCGCCTTCCGCGTGCGCCACCACCGCGGCGCAGGTCTGGTGACTCACCGCGTGCAGGCCGGTGCGGAACATGTCGGGGATGCGGTCGACGCCGAGCAGCAGCCCGATCGCCTCGACCGGTAGCCCCGCGGCGAGCAGCACGGGCGCCGTCGTGAACACCGTGGCCGACGGGATCGCCGCGACCGAGAAGGTCATCAGGAAGCTGGTCGCCAGCGCGGCCGCGAGCTGCGCCGGCCCGAGGTGCACGCCGTAGAGCGACGCCACCGTCACGACCGCCGCCATCTGGTAGATCGCGCTCCCCGGCCGGTTGAGCGTGGCGCCTAACGGAAGCACGAAACTCGCGACGGAATTCGAGATCTTCAGCCGGTTGAGCGCGGTGTCCATCATCGTCGGCAGCGCGGCCATCGACGTCGTCGTCGTAAACGCCACCGTGACGCCCGGCGTGATGGCCTTCGCGAAGGGCAGCACCTTCACCCGCGCGAGCCAACGCGCCAGCGACGCGAACGCGATCACCGCGAACAGCGTGCAACCCACGACCACCGTCAGCACGAACACGCCCAGGCTGCGCAGCGTCTCCCACCCGAATCGCGCCGCGACGGGTGCGGCGAGGCAGGC
>JAYTEN010000007.1:0-6201 GCA_043735145.1 Gemmatimonadota bacterium
AGGAAGGCCTGCCTCGCGCGGTTCATCGGGGGCCTACGCCCCGACGCTCTGGCGCTTCTGGGGCGGCAGCAGGCGCGCGAGCTCGGCCGACATGCCGCGCAGGCGCGTCGCGGTCTCCGCCTGCTGCTTGCGCGACTCGAACAGCTCGTCGGTGATAGCGAGGGCCGCGAGGATGGCGGCCTTGTGCGTCTCGACCATCGGCCCGGCCTGCAGCACGCGGCGGATGGCCTGGTCGACATGGGCGGCGACCTGGCGGGTGTACTCGGGGTCGAGCTCCGAGCGGACGGTGTATTCCTCGTCGCAGATCGTCACCTTGACCGCGTATTTCCTCGTCATTGGCCATTCCCCCCGGGGTGCTGCTGTTCTTCGAGGAAACGCATCCGGTCGAGCAGGTCGCCGACCCGGCCCTTCGCGGCCGTGAGCCGCTGCTGGAGCACGCGGTTCTCCGCCTCAACTTCGCGGGAGGGCGGCGCGGTGTCTGTGCCCGGCGCCACACCGGACTCGGCGACGCGCGCCTCCGCGCTCAGCGCGCGGCGACGCCAGCCGGCCAGCTCGTTCTCGAAGTGCCGGAGCACTTCTTCGAGCTCGCGCAGCGCCTCGAGGTCAGGCCTCTCGCCGCCGGATGCCATACCGTTCCTCCGCCGCCGCGACGGCCTTCGCCACGGCCTGGTCCGTTTCCTCGTCGCGCAGCGTCCGGCCGTCGGCCCGGAACACGAGGCGCCACGCCACGCTCCGCTCCCCTTCGAGGAGCGGCTTGCCCTTGTACTCGTCGAAGATCCACAGCCGCTCGAGCAGCGGTCCCGCCGCCGCCTGCAATGTCGCCTCGATCTCGCCGGCGCGCACGCCACCCGGCAGGACGAGGGCGACGTCGCGCTCGGCCGCGGGCCAGGCGGGTACCGCGACGTAGGCCGGCACCGGGGGCTTCGCGTCGTCGCGCAGCAGCAGCTCGAATCCGAAGAGCGGCGCGGCCCACGCCGGTCGGTCGGCGTCCAGCTCCACCGCCCGCCCAATGATGATATCGCCGTGGCGCACATACCAGCCGTCGGTCGGCGCGATCGTGGCGCCGGGCGCCGCCAGGGCGACCGCCGCGTCCAGCACCGCCTTGACGTCGAAGAGATCGACGTCGGGCGGCGCGCTGTCACTCCAGTGCTTCGGGCGCCGGGAGCCGGTCAGGACGCCGGCGATGCGGACCTCCTCGTGCGGCAGCTGATAGTCCCTGCCGCCCGCCGTTTCCCGCTTGCCACCGGCCTTCGCGAAGACGTGCCCGATCTCGAAGAGGCGGACATCGCGATTCATCTGGCGCCAGTTGTGCTCGGTGCGGCGCACCAGCCCCGACAGCAGGTCGTGGCGGAGATACGCCTCTTCCTGGCTCAGCGGATTCAGGACCGCGGGCTGCGAGTCGCTGACGCGCGGCCCCAGCGGCAGCGTCACCGCTTCGTGCAGGCCGAGCCCGGTGAGCGTCACCCGCAGCCGGTCGGCGAGTCTCTCCGAGGGCGCATCGGGCACCGTCCCGCTGCGATAGCTGCGCATCTCGTCCGGGAAGCGGTCGAAGCCGACCAGGCGCGCGACTTCCTCGACCAGGTCGATTTCGCGCTCGAGGTCCGGACGCCACGCGGGCAGCTGCACCGCATACCGATCGTCCTTCGCCAGCACCACGCATCCGGCGGCGGTGAGCACCCGCTCGACCTCGGCGCGCGGCACCGCCACCCCCAGAACCTGGGCGAGGCGGGCGTCGCGCAGGAACACGGTGCGCGGCGCGATCGGCTGCGGGTAGACGTCCACGCACCCCTCGACCCGGCCGCCCGCGACCGCGACGATGAGCTGCACCGCGCGCGCCAGGCGCGCCGCACAGGCGTCGTAGTCGACGCCGCGCTCGTACCGGTACGACGCGTCGGTGTGCATGCCGAGGGCGCGCCGCATCCGGCGCGTGCCGCGCGGATCGAAGTACGCGCACTCGAGCAAAATGTCGCTTGACCCCGGCGTCACCTCACTGCCCTGCCCGCCCATGACGCCGGCCAGGGCGACCGGGCGCTCGGCGTCGGCGATGACGCACATGTCGGGCGTCAGCGCGCGAGACTGTCCGTCGAGGGTCCGGAGCGTTTCTCCGGGCCGGGCCTTGCGGACCACGATCGCGGGCCCCGCCAGCTTCGCGAGATCGAAGGCGTGCAGCGGCTGGCCATTCTCGAACATCAGATAGTTGGTGGCATCCACGACATTGCTGATGGACCGCGCTCCCAGCGCCGCGAGGCGCTGCGTCAGCCACGCCGGGGAGCTGCCGATGGTCACGCCCCGGATCACGGCCGCGGCGTAGCGCGGGCAGCCCGCGGCGTCTTCAATCGTTATGCGGACCCCGGCGGCCTCGCCGGACGCGCCGGCGGCGCGCGGCACCCGCGGCGGCTCGGCCGCGCCCGGAACGGCGGGCAGCCGCCACGGCCGCTGGAGCACCACGCCCAGGTCGCGGGCCAGGCCTTCGTGGCTCAGCAGGTCGGGGCGGTTGGCGCTGACGTCGATATCGTACGCCGTGTCGCCGACCGGCACGGCGTCGAGGAAGCGCGTCCCCGGCGCGGCGTCGGTCTCGAGCTCCAGGATCCCGCCGCCGTCCTCGCCCAGGCCCAGCTCCTTCGCCGAGCAGAGCATGCCCTCGCTGGTCTCGCCGCGGATCTTGCGGCGGTCGAGCTTCAGCCCGCCGGGCAGCACCGTGCCCACCGGCGCGAAGGGATACTTCCTGCCCGCCAAAACGTTAGGCGCTCCGCACACGACCGACAGCGGCTCGGGGCCGCCCGCGTCCACGCGGGTGAGGAAGAGCCGGTCGGCGTTGGGATGGCGCTTCGCCTCGAGCACCAGACCGATCACGACGCCCTCGAGGTCAGCGTGCTTCGTCTCCATCGCGTCGACGGGCGCGCCCAGCATCGCGAGGCGGCCCTGCACGTCGGCCGGATCGAGCGGGGTGCCGAGCAACTCCGAGAGCCAGCGCAGCGACGCCTTCATTCGGCGTCCACGAACTGCGCCGACAGGCGCACATCGGCCTCGTACTCGAGCCGCATGTCGCTGATGCCGTAGAGCTGCTGCGCCATGCGCCCCGGGCCCATGCCGAAGGCCCAGCCGGTGTAGCGCTCGGGATCGAGGCCCACGTTCTCGAACACCGCCGGGTCCACCATGCCGCAGCCCAGCATCTCGGCCCAGCCGGTCTGCTTGCAGGTCGCGCAGCCCCGGCCGTGGCAGATCTGGCACTCGACGTCCATCTCGGCCGACGGCTCGGTGAACGGAAAGAAGGACGGCCGGAACCGCACCTTCGTCGCGGGGCCGAAGAAGCTGCGCGCGAACAGCGTCAGCGTCGCCTTCAGGTCCACGAAGGTGATCCCTTCGTCCACGGCGAGGCCTTCGATCTGCGGGAAGGCGGGCGCGTGCGAGGCGTCGAACGGGTCCTTCCGGTAGCACATGCCCGGGCAGAGGATCCGGATCGGCGGCGGGTAGCTCTGCATGGCGCGGATCTGGAGCGGCGAGGTGTGCGTGCGCAGCAGCACGCCCTCACCCAGGTACAGGGTGTCGTGCATATCGAGCGCGGGGTGGTCGGGCGCGAAGTTGAGGGCGGTGAAGTTGTGCCACTCGGTCTCGGCTTCGGGACCGACGTAGCGGGTGAAGCCGAGGCCCGCGAAGATCGCGGTGACGCGGTCCATGGCGAGGGTGATGGGGTGCTTCGCGCCGCGCCAGGTGGCGCGCGCGGGCATGGTGAGGTCCTGGACGCGCGCGGCGCGGGCGGTGGCGGCGAGGCGGATTTCTGCCCCGGCCAGCCACTGCTCGATGGACGCCTTGACCGCGTTGGCGCGCTGCCCGACGATCCGGCGCGTGTCGGCGTCGAGTGCGGGCAGCGACTTCAGGATGGAGGTGAGACGCCCCGCCTTGCGGCCCAGGTACCCGGTCCGGAGCTCCTGGAGCGCCTCACTTCCGGTGGCGGCACCGATACCGGCGTCCGCCTCCGATTCCAATGCGGCGAGCGCGGCGACGAGGTCGGCCGGCGCTTCGCTCATCGGTTACTTCGCGGCCTTCGCCAGCTCCGGCTTCGCGGCCTTCGCCAGCTCGGCCAGCTTGGTGAACGCGTCGGCATCACGGACGGCGAGGTCGGCGAGCACTTTCCGATTGACCTCGACGCCGGCGAGCTTGAGGCCGCTCATCAGCTGGCTGTACGACAGGTCGTTCATGCGCGCCGCGGCATTGATGCGCGTGATCCAGAGGCGGCGGAAATTCCGCTTCTTGGTGCGGCGGTCACGGTAGGCGTAGGCCCAACCGCGCTCGACCGTCTCCTTGGCGGCCTTCCACAGCTTGGAGCGGCCGCCGCGATTGCCCTTGGCGGCCTTCATGATCTTGTTCTTCTTCTTCAGCCGGGCAACGTTGCTCTTTACGCGAGGCATGGTCCGGTCTCCTCAGGTCCACAACAGGTGTTTGATGCGCACGTCATCGGCACCCGATGCGACCGTGTTCTTGCGCAGGTGACGCTTCCGCTTGGCGGTCTTCTTCGTCAGGATGTGGCTCTTGAAGGCCTTGGCCCGGCGGACCTTTCCGGTCCCCGTGAGCTTGAATCGCTTGGCCGCAGCCTTCCGGGTCTTCTTCTTCGGCACGTTGTCGCTCCCCCTATTTCGGCGTCATCAGCATCGTCATGTTTTTGCCCTCGAGCCGCGCTTCCTGCTCGATCTTCCCGACGTCGGCCAGCTGCTCGGCGACGCGGTCCAGTACTTCCCGGCCCAGCTCGGGGTGGGCCATCTGCCGGCCCCGGAACATCATCGTGACCTTCACCTTGTTGCCCTCGGCGAGAAACTCGTGCGCGTGCCGGGTCTTGAACTGGAAATCGTGGTCGTCGATGCCGGGCCGAAACTTGATTTCCTTGAGCTCGACGTTGCGCTGCTTCTTCTTGGCCGCCCGCGCGGCCTTGGCCTGCTCGAACTTGAACTTCCCGAAGTCCATGATCCTGCACACCGGGGGGCGCGCCATCGGCGCGACTTCGACGAGATCCAGGCCGCGTGCTTCCGCGGCGGCGATCGCTTCGTCTACGGTGAGAATCCCCATCTGTTCGCCGTCGGGCGCGATCACGCGCACGGGGCTGATACGGATCATGCGGTTCACCCGCATGCGATTTTTCGTTGCGTCAGGCTGCGGCGGTCTCTCGAGAATGAGGACGCTCCTCCCCTTGAGTGAATGCAACAAAAACGCGGACCCCGTATCCTCCGGTGTCCGCGAAACGCAACATTCCCGCCTCAGCGGGATCGTGCCTTCTCAGGACCCTGAGCCACCCGAAGGGGCTTCTGGAGGGTGAGGAGCCGCGTGGCTCCTACTTCGTTGTCAGCGCTAAAGATAGACGGACGCCCCACGGTGAGTCAACTCGCGCCTTACAGCCTTGCGCTGACGACTGCACGACTTGAGGCTGAAGCCTCAAGGGAGGCCAAAGCGCGAAGGCTGAAGTGGGCGCCAAGGCAAAAGAACCCTGCAACCTTGCCACTTTCCGCCCTCTTCAGCCTTCCCGCTTTGGCCTCCCTTGACGCTCGTTTTGTGAAAAGTCATCCCCTGTCAGCTGTCAGGCAAAAGCGGTCCCCACCCCTTCTTTGGGTCCACGGCTATCCTCCCCCGCCCGATGGTGGCGTCGTGCTCAAAGATCAACAGCCAGTTCTCCTGGGCCGCCCTGGTCAGGACCCGCTTCTTGGTCTCCAGGGTGACCAGCGGCTCCAGGTCGTAACCCATGATCCACGGCGCCGGCAGGTGAGCGGATGTGGGGACCAGGTCCCCCAGGAAGCAGGCCGTTTCTCCGCCGCTCACTAATAGAAGGGACTGATGAAAGGGGACGTGCCCCGGCGTGGGCAGCGAACGAACGCCCGGAAGGATCTCGACTTCCCCCTCGATCAGCCGAAACAGACCCGCGTCGCTGATGGGCTGGTAGTTGGCCTGGAGGTAGCTGGCCCTGATGCGCTCGTTGGGCGAGGTCGCAAATTCGCGCTCCCCCTTCTGGACCACGTAGGTCGCGCCCGGAAAGCTCGGCACCACCGACCCATCCTCCCGCTTGACCGTGTTGCCGCCCGCATGGTCGAAATGCAGATGGGTGTTGAGGACCCATTTCACGTCGGCCGGGTCATGCCCTGCCTCGCGGATGCCGTCTTCCAGCGCCGTCGGGCCGGGATCGCCGGCGTTCTCCAGGCCGTAGATCTCCTTGAACCG
>JAYTEN010000008.1:0-10354 GCA_043735145.1 Gemmatimonadota bacterium
GTGAGCGAGAACTGGTACACCGACTGGCGCGCGAGCGTAGACGGCCGCGCGGTGAGCCCGCTACGGGGGCAGGGGTCCTTCCTGAGCGTGCCGCTCCCCGCGGGCGCGCACGAGGTGAGCTTTTCCTTCGGCCGCAACGTGTACAACCGGGGCCGGCTCATCACGCTGCTGAGCCTCGCGGCGATCGCCGCCTGGATGGCGCTCCCGCCGATGATGCGGAGGCGCAGTGGCTGAGCGGGCGCTGGTCATCATCCCGACGTACAACGAGAGCGAAAACCTTCCCAAGATCATCCCCGCGGCGCTGGAGCAGGACCCGCGCATCGAAGTCCTGGTGGTGGATGACAACTCGCCGGACGGGACGGGGACACTGGCCGACCGGATGGCCGCCTCCGACCCGCGCGTGCACGTCATCCATCGCGCCGGCAAGCTCGGCCTGGGGACGGCCTACATCGCCGGCTTCCGCTATGCCATCGAGCACGGCTATGACTACGCCATCGAGATGGACGCCGACTTCTCCCACGACCCGAAGCACCTGCCGACCTTCCTCGCCGAGGCGCAGGCGGCCGACCTGGTGATCGGCTCGCGCTACCAGGGGGGACGCGTCACCATCCTCAACTGGCCGATGACGCGGCTGCTGCTGTCGTACTTCGCGAACAAGTACACGCGCTGGGTCACCGGGATGAAGCTCTGGGACGCCACTGGCGGCTACAAGTGCTACCGGCGCGCCGTGCTCGAAGGCGTGGACCTGGGCAAGGTCAACAGCAACGGCTACTCCTTCCAGATCGAGATGTCGTTCCGCGCCTGGAAGCGGAAGTTCAAGCTGAAGGAAATCCCGATCCTGTTCACCGACCGGGCCGAGGGGTCGAGCAAGATGTCGAAGGCGATCATCTGGGAGGCCGTCTGGATGGTCTGGCGGCTGCGGTGGCTGGCGATCTGGGGTAAGGTATGAAGGAGGGCTCGGTCTTCTACAAGATGTCGGGATCGGGCAACGACTTCATCATTTTCGACGGCCGGTATGCCAGCCTAGAGGACTTTACGGCGGTCCGGATCGTGGCGCTGTGCGACCGCCGGCAGGGGGCGGGCGCCGACGGCGTCATCGTCCTGAATCCGGGCGGGCCCGAGGGCGCCCATTTCACTTTCCACTTCTGGAATAGCGACGGGTCGCCGGGGCCGATGTGCGGCAACGGGGCGCTCTGCGCGACCCGGCTGGCGACCCTGATCGAGCTCGCCCCGGCGGAGGGCGAAGTCTGGTTCGCCACGCCGGCGGGCCTTCACGGGGGATGGGTCACGGCCGGTCGCCCCCAGATCGCGCTGCCCGACTGCGAGGGCCCCCGGGAGCTGGGCCAGGCCCGGACCGAGCCGGGCGAACAGCACCCGATGCTGCTGTCGCCCTCGGTCCCGCACCTGGTCATCCTGGTGCCGGAGGTGAATGAGGTCGATCTCGAGCGCCGGGGCCCGCCGCTGCGGAGCGACTCGGCGATCGGGGCTGGCGGCGCCAACGTGAACTGGGTCAGTCCGGTGGGTGATGGCAGCTTCCGGATGCGGACCTACGAGCGCGGCGTCGAGGGCGAAACGCTAGCCTGCGGGACCGGCGCGGTGGCGTGCGCCATCGTCCTGGCACAGCTGGGGATGGCACAGCCGCCGGTTCGAATCTGGACGCGGAGCGGGCTGCCGCTGGAAATAGGGTTCGTGAAGACTGCCAACAAGATCGCGAGAATTACCCTGGCCGGCGAAGGCCGGCTGGTCTTCCGCGGCATAATCGGTGAGGCCCAAACCATTAACCGGTAACGGCTTACAGCGTTCGTCAACGTTATCCACTTCTTTCAACAGAACAACTTAACATAACACTTATTATACGAAGTGGCTTGGCGCTGCGGCGACGGTGCCCCGATGCTGCCAGGACCGTCAAAAACGTCGAAGCGTCGAAGCGTCAAAACGTTGTCCTGCAAAAAACCCCGAAGCCCAACGGCCCGGGGTTTTCTCTGGATTTCAGCTTCGACGCTTCGACGTTTCGACGCTTCGACGGCAGTTCTCAGGAGGTCAGTCCTGGGTTGTGTCCTTAGGCATCGGCGGCACGACCCCGCCGGCCTCACCCATCCGGACCCGGGCCTCGGAGGCCTGGTCGATGCGCGGCCACTTCTGGAGGACCTCGCCATAGGCCAGCCGGGCGGCGGCCGAGTCGCCCGAGGCGGCAAAGGCGCGACCGGCGTCGATCAGGTACTGGGCCTTCAGGAAGTCGAGGGGCGCATTCTGGGAGGCGAGCCGGTAGGCATCGCCGGCCTGCTTGAGCTGGCCCTTGTCCTCGAGGCCGCCACCAAGGAGACTGTAGGCGGACGCCCTGATGTAGTCGTCGTGGGACCCGCGTACGAACTGCTGGAGGGCGTTGATGGCCACGTCCCGCTGGCCCTGGACCAGCCGGATCTGGCTCAGGAGGATGACGCCCTCGTCGGCCGACTTGCTGCCGCCGAACCGGTCGATCAGGCGCGTGAGGTCGCTGGCGGCGAGCGGCAGATTGCCGGCTTCCGCCGACGCGCGGGCGGACATCAGCTCCTGGGAGGCGAAGGCTTCCTTGCGCCTGGCCGACGACTGGTAGAGCCAGACACCCGCGGCGAGCAGCACCACCACGGCGCCACCGATCGCGAGCTTCTTGCCGTCCCGCTGGACGAATTCGGCGAAGCTCTCATCGTCCAACTTCAGTCGTGACGCGGTATTCGGCGCAGTCATCCAGTTTCCTTCGACGTCGTTGGGCTTCATCGTTGGGGCGACCCTCGTGGTCGCCCTCTCAACCTTCGATACTCGTTGGGGCGACCCTCGCGGTCGCCCTCTCAAACGCGCGGGGTAATGCCCCCGGCGTGACTCGAACACGCGGCCTACGGTTTAGGAAACCGCCGCTCTATCCATGCTGAGCTACGGGGGCAGCCTCTAAGTTTCGCTCGATACGCTGATTAACTCAAGGACTTTGGTCTCGAACCACAGGGGGCAGATAGGAACAGGCGGGCGGCGGACTCAGGGGACCGTGGCCATCAGGGGCAGGCAGAGTCAGCCAGCGGGCTTGACGGACGGAGGGACTTCCTGTTGCTGAACGCTTCTGTCCCCTGAGTCGGCCGCCTGCCTGTTCCTATCTGTCCCCTGTTCTTGCCCCTAATATTTCAGGACGGCATGCACAGGTGCCCCGCCAAGCCTCGCCCGTCCGCCCAGCCCGGCCAGCTCGATCAGGAAGCCGTAGCCGGCCACCTTCGCTCCCGTTTTCTCGACTAGCTTCCCTGCCGCGGCGGCCGTTCCGCCGGTGGCCAGGACGTCGTCGATGATGATGGCCCGATCGTCTGGCCCCAGCGAATCGACGTGCATCTCGAGGGCGTCGGACCCGTACTCGAGGTCGTAGTCGAACCGGTGGCAATTCGACGGCAACTTGCCCGGCTTGCGGATGATCGCCAGCCCCAGCCCCAGGGCCATCGCGACCGGCGCCCCGAGGAGGAATCCACGCGATTCGATGGCGGCGATCCGCGTCGCGCCCAGGCCAGCCAGCGGCTGGCTGAGCGCCCGTATCGCCTCACTCAGGGCCTGGGGGTCGAGAAGCAGCGGCGTGATGTCCCGGAACAGAATTCCCGGCTTCGGGAAATCGGGGACATCGCGGATGAGCCGGTAGAGATTTTCCGACATTATGGCCCTTAGCGCTTGATATTAAAGGACTTGGTATCCACAGCCTCATGTGGAACGTCGTTTGTCGTGACCTCCGACACCTTTGCTCCGGGCGGCCCTCTCCGGACAAACCCATCCAGCGACGTGAGGGCCCGGCCGAGTCCCTTGGCTACGACCTCGACCGACCCGCCCGGAAGGTTGGACACCCAGCCCACAACCTCGAGCTCCCGGGCACGGCTCAGGATGTACCACCGGAAGCCGACCCCCTGGACCTCCCCCGTCACGATCCACCGCCTGCTCGTCAGCCGGGTCACAGGCCCTGCCCCTGACCCTGCCTGTCACTGACCTCGTCTGCTTTCCTCCGCCTGTCCCACACGAGGTAGACCACGACGATGACTACCAGAACGGGGAGCAATATCAGAATCGCTCGGTGCGAGTACGCCTTGAGGACCGCCGGATCGGGATTCTCGCCCGCCTTGCCGATGATCCACCCGATGGCCAGGAGGATCGAGCACCAGATCCCTGCCCCGGCGCCCGTATAGGCGAAGAACTTTCCCAGGGGCATCCGCGCCAGTCCAGCGGGAATCGAGATGAGGTGCCGGATGACCGGGAAAAGCCGTCCGACAAAGGTGGCGATCTCCCCGTGGCGCGCGAAGAAGCGCTCGGTCTTCTCCAGTGATTTCTCGGTCAGCAGCACCCACTTCCCATACCGCACGAACACCCACCGCCCCAGCCGGGCAGCGACCAGGTAGTTCACGTACGCGCCGATCATGCTGCCGGCGGTCCCGCACAGCAGCGCGATGAAGACGTTCATCTCGCCGCGAGCGGCTAGGTAGCCTGCCGGCGGCATCACCAGCTCGGAGGGCACCGGCAGCACCGACGACTCCATCGCCATCAGCAGGAGGAGGCCGAGGTAGCCCATCCCCTCGATCGAATTGACCAGCCACGTCATCGCGTCGCTAAGCATGGAATCCATGCTTGCCCAGGAGGGGAACGAAGATCGCGTCGATGCCCGACTGGCGCTGAAGCGTCCCGTCGGCCTGCTTCACGATCAGGGTGAGGACCTGCGCATCGCGCGGGCCTAGCGGCAGCAGCAGCCGCCCGCCGGGCGCGAGCTGCTCCACCAGCGGCTGGGGCACCTCGGGCGACGCCGCCGCGACCACGATCGCGTCGTAGGGCGCGAAGGCGCGCCAACCCAGCGTCCCGTCGCCGGTCAGGATCGACACGTTATTCACGCCCAGCTCGACCAGCACGCGCCGCGCCTGGTCGGCCAGCTGCCCCACGCGCTCGACCGAGAAGACCTGCCCCGCGCACATCGCCAGCAGCGCCGTCTGGTAGCCCGAGCCGGTGCCGATCTCGAGCACCTTGTCCTTGCCCGTCAGGGCCAGCTTTTCGATGGACATCGCCTGGATGGTGGGCTGCGAAATGGTCTGCCCTAGCCCGATGGGCACCGCCGAATCCTCGTACGCCCGGTGCACGACGGCCGCCGGGACGAACCGGTGCCGCGGCACTTCGGCGATCGCGTGCAGCACACACAGGTCGCGCACGCCGTGCGAGCGGACCGTCTCGACCAGCTTCTGGCGGTAGCCGGCATAGGAATCGTTCTGCTGCTTCACAGGACCAGCCGCAGCGCGCGCATCGTGTCCATCGAGGCGTGGTGCGTGAGGTCGAGCTGGAGCGGCGTCACGCTGACGAAGCCCTCGCCGATGGCGCCGACGTCGGTCTTCTCGTCACCGACCCAGTTGATGTGGCCGCCGCCGATCCAGAAGATGTCCCGGCCCCACGGGTCCTTCATCTTGGAGATCGAGCCCTCGTAGGTCCGGGTGCCGAGGGTGGTGATCCGGACGCCCTTGGCCTGGTCGCCCGGAATCGGCGGGAGGTTCACGTTCAGGAAGGTCGGCAGCTTGGGCGGCGCCGACGCGATGGACTTGATCAGGCGGGCCAGCGGTTCCTTCCAGGTCGGCAGCAGGTCGAGATTCGAGCCCGCGAACGAGATGGCGACGGCGGGCACGCCCAGCGACACCGCTTCCATCGCCGCGGCGACGGTGCCCGAGTAGAGGACGTCCTCGCCCATGTTGGGGCCGTGATTCACCCCCGAGACCAGGATGTCGGGCCGCTCGGGGAGGATGGTTTCGATGGCGAGCATGGCGCAGTCGGTGGGCGTGCCGTCCACGGCCCAGCGCCCCGGCCCGCGCGCCATCGCGCGCAGCGGCCGGTGCAGCGTGAGCGAGTGGCTCGCGCCCGACTGTTCGCGGTCGGGCGCGACGACGGAGACGTCGCCGACCGCGGCGCAGACCTCGATGTTCAAGTCGATGCCGCGGGAAAAGATGCCGTCGTCGTTGGTGCAGAGAATCTTCATGGCCCCGAAGCGTGCGTAGTGCGTAGTGCGTGGTGCGTAGTCCCGCCCCTCAGGATCTGCCGCCAGTGGCGGAGGAAGACTCCCGCCAACCGCATGGTATCTGCAAAGTAACGGAAGTGGCTCTCCTCGCCCTCGTAGACGGCGGGGATGGCGACGTCTCCGATGCGGAATCCGCGCGCCGCGGCGTCGAGCAGGAACTCGGTCTCGAATTCGTAGCGCCGGCCCGATGGCCGCACCGCATCGGCGACGGCGCGGGTCATGGCGCGGTAGCCCGACTGCGAGTCGGGGACGCGGGCGCCGGTGGCGCGCGACACCAGCGCGCTGGACAGCCAGTTGGTGAAGCGCCTCCCGGCGGGCATGACGCCGGCTTCGCGCGCCCGCGCGCCAACGATGAGGTCGGCGGTGCCGGCGATGAGCGGCGCGAGCAGCGCGGCGATCGCTTCCGGCGGATGCTGGCCGTCGGCGTCGAGGGTGATGAGGTAATCGATGCCGTCGAGGGCCAGCGCGGCGCCGAGCCCGGTGGCGAGGGCCCGACCCTTGCCCTGGTTGTACTCGTGGGTCGCGACGGCGGCGCGGGCTGCGAGCGCGCGGGCAGCGGTGTCGTCGTCGGAGCCGTCGTCCACGACGAGGATCGTCGCGCCCGGGGTCACGCGTTGAATGCGCTGGATCACGCCCCCGATCGTGCGCCCGGCATTGAACGCCGGCACCACGACGGCGATCCCGGAGGCATCAACCACGCACAACGCACCACGTACTACGCACCGTTGTCGGCACCCGCGGGACCGGGCGCGGCTTCATCCCGTCGGGGCGCGGGCTTCTCGCCGTTCAGGATCCGCATGATCTGGTCGAGCTCGGCCTTGAGGTCGCGCACCATCTCGACCGTCATCGCCTCGTGGGCGATCGGCTTCAGCTCGCCCGTCTTGCGGTAGTGCTCGATGCGCTGGCGCGCGCCTTCGATGGTGTACTTCTCGGTGTACAGCAGGTGCTTCACCAGCATGATCAACTCGATCTCGCGCCGCTGGTAGACGCGATTGCCGGAGCGGTTCTTGGCCGGGTTGAGGAACCGGAACTGGCTCTCCCAGTACCGCAGCACGTGCGGCTTGAGGTCGGTGAGCATGCAGACTTCGCCGATGGAGAAGAACTCCTGCACCGGCTGGGCGAGCGTCATGCCGGCGCCTCGCTCCGGAGCTCGCGGCCCATCAGCGCCGCGACCGCGGCACGCGCCGACGCGCCCTCGAAGAGCACCCGCGCGACCTCGGTGCTGATCGGCATCTCGACACCCATGCGCTGCCCCAGCGCGACGGCGACCTTCGCGGTGCCCACGCCCTCGGCGACCGAGGACCGGCCGGCCATCACCTGCGCCAGCGTCTGTCCCTGCCCCAGCGCCACGCCTAACGAGCGATTGCGGGACAGCGGGCCGCACGCCGTGAGCACCAGGTCGCCCATCCCCGCCAGGCCCGCGAACGTCAGCGGCTGCGCCCCCATGGCCACACCCAGCCGGGTGATCTCGGCCAGGCCGCGCGTGATCAGCGCGGCGCGCGGATTGTTGCCGAGGCCGAGGCCCTCGAGGATGCCGGCGGCGATGGCGATCACGTTCTTGAGCGCGCCACCCAGCTCGACGCCGATCACGTCGTCGTTGGTGTAGACCCGGAACGTCGCCGTGCTGACGGCTTGCTGGGCGCGGCCGGCGTCGGCCGCGGACCCGGCGACGGTGCACGCCGTGGGCTGGCCCTCGTACACCTCGCGCGCGAAGGTCGGCCCCGACAGCGCGACGATGCCGGTGCCCGCGGGCAGCACTTCGGCAAGCACCTCCGTCATCCGCTTGAGGCCGGCCGGCTCGAGTCCCTTGGAGGCGCTCAGCACCAGCGCGCCGGGCTCGAGCCACCGCGCGCCCTGCGTCATGACCGCGCGCACGGCGTGCGAGGGCGCCACCGAGACGACCACGGGCGTGCCGGTGAGCGCGTCGGCGAGATCGGACGTCGCCCGCAGCCCGGGATGGAGCGGCGCGTCGGGAAGAAAGACCTGGTTGCGGTGGCGCTCGTTGACGTCGCGTACCACGTCGGCCTCATAGGCCCACATGACGACGTCGTCGCCCTTGTGGGCGAGGCTGTTCGCGAGCGCCGTTCCCCAGGCCCCTGCGCCGATCACCGCGACGCGCGTCACGACGAGACGGGGGACGGGGGGACGGGGGGACGGGGGGACGGGCCGAAACGGTTCTCGGTGCCCGCCCTCAGCCTGCCGATGTTGGCGCGGTGCGTGTAGACGATGAATGCGAAGACCGTCGCGCCGGCCCACAGCAGGACGCGATTGCCCGGATACAGCACCGGCACGCTCCCGAAAAAAGCGGCTGCGGCGATCATCGAGCCGAGCGAGACGAATCCCGACAGCTTGACCACGGTGGCGAAGACGACGAGCGCGACCAGAATCGACAGCGGTGCGAGACCGATAAAGACCCCCGCAGCGGTCGCCACGCCCTTGCCGCCCTTGAAGCCGACGAAGGGCGAGAAGACATGCCCGATGACGGCGCACGCGCCGACCACCAGCGCGAACCACGGCGGGCTGGTGTGCTGCGCGGCGAGCAGCACTGGCACCGCGCCCTTGGCGATATCGAACAGGCCCGCCGGGACGGCGCCCTTCCAGCCCATGAGCCGGTACAGGTTGGTGGCGCCGAGATTCCTCGAGCCGAACTCGCGCAGGTCCTTCCCCGCGAAGGCGCGGGCGACGACGAACGAGGTGGGAATGGATCCCAGCAGGTACGCGCCGAGGCACCAGAGGACGCGGGCCAGCGGCGGCATCAGCGCGCGCGCTCCCGTTTGCGGGCGGTGAAGCGCAGGCGGATGGGCGACCCCTTGAAGCCGAAGCGCTCGCGCAGGCCGTTGACCAGGTAGCGGCGGTAGCTCTCCGGGATCTTGTCGGGCCGGCTGCTGACGATGGCGAAAGTCGGCGGCGCGGTGCCCACCTGCGATCCGTACAGCAGCTTCACTTCGGCGCCGCTGACCTGCGGCGGCTGGAGCCGGTTGGTGAGCTCCTCGATCGCGTCGTTGACCTTCGACGTCTGCACCCGCGCCTGGCGCGCGTCGGCGGTGTCGACGATGGCCTGGAGCATGGTGGACGCGCGCTGCCCGGTGAGGGCCGAGATGTAGTGGAAGGGCACGTCCTCGAGGAACGGCGCCCGCTTGATCGCTTCCTTCTCTCCCTCGATCGCCGTCTTGTGATCCTTGGCGACGAGGTCCCACTTGTTGACCGCGATGATGAGCCCGGTGCCGCGGTCCCACGCCTCGCCCGCGATCTTGATGTCCATCGTGTGCAGGCCGCTCGCGGCGTCAATCACCAGCACGCAGACGTCGGCGCGCTCGATCGAGCGCTGGGTGCGCAGCAGCGCGTAGAACTCGACCGCCTCGTCGATCTTGCCGCGCTTCCGCAGGCCCGCGGTGTCGACGAAGTTGATCATCCGGCCCTTGTACTTCATCGGCGTGTCGATCGCATCGCGCGTGGTGCCGGGCTCGTCGGCGACGACCATGCGATCCTCGCCCAGGAGCCGGTTCACCAGGCTCGACTTGCCGACGTTGGGCCGGCCGATGACGGAGACCTGGATTTCGTCGTCGACCGGGGGCGGGGGCGCGTCGGGCAGTGCCAGCACGATCAGGTCGAGCAGGTCGCCGACGCCCTTCCCCGTCGCCGCGGACACCGGCGTCGGCTCGCCCACACCGAGCTCGAAGAAGTCGAGGTAGCGCTTGTCCTTGGCGAGGTTGTCGGACTTGTTCACGGCGAGCAGCAGCGGCTTGCCGGCGCGGCGCACGTACTCGACGATCTCCTGGTCGCCGCCGGTCGGTCCCGCCTCGGCATCCACCATGAAGAGGATGACGTCGGCCGCATCCACGGCGAGCTGCACCTGGGTGCGGATGGCGCTGTCCATCGCCTCGGCGCTGTGGGGCACCAGGCCGCCGGTATCGACCAGCCAGAAGCCGCGGCTGTTCCACTCGGTCTTGCCGAAGTGACGGTCGCGCGTGGAGCCGGGCCGCTCGTCCTCGATGGCGGCACGGCCGCCCACGATGCGATTGAAGAGGGTGGACTTGCCGACGTTAGGTCGGCCGACGATGGCGACGGTTGCCGCTCGGGAAGCGCTCATCGAACTCCAGCGCCCGCGAGCGCATCGGTGAAATGATAGGACAGGGCCACCGGCATGGGCGCGATGGCTTCGACGGATGACAGCGAGACGTCGTCCACAAAGATGCCGTCTTCGTTGACGGATTCGGCGGGCAGCAACGCGAGGTCGACGTCGCTGCGGCCTTTCAGTGCCTGCATGAAGGCTTCGCCCGGGAGCAGTCCCGCGCAGGTCACGGCGGGACCGTAGAA
>JAYTEN010000009.1:0-8384 GCA_043735145.1 Gemmatimonadota bacterium
TCTATAGAGATTGGCCCGGTCCGTCGCGAGCGATCGCGCCGCCTCGGCCACATTGCCGCCGGCCGCCGACAGCGCCCTGGTGATGAGGGTCTTCTCGTAACGGTCGAGCTCGTCCGTCAGCGCGACCGGTGCGCCGCCCGGCGAGGGCAGGGGCGGCTGATACCCGTCGCCCGCCGGCAGCGTGGCGCGCACGTCGGCTTCGCCGATGGTTGCCCCCGGCGCGAGGATGATCAGCCGCTCCACGATGTTCGCGAGCTCGCGCACATTGCCGGGCCAGCGGTGCGCGGTGAGCCGCTGCATCGCGCCCGCGTCGAAGGCCGCGGCCGGCCGGCCGATGCGCGATGTCACCAGCCCGGCGAGGTGCGCCACCAGTTCGGGGATGTCGCCCGGCCGTTCGCGCAGTGGCGCGATGTGAATGGGAAAGACATTCAGCCGGTAGAGCAGGTCCTCGCGGAAGTGGCCCTCGCGCGAGGCGCGCATCAGGTCCTTGTTGGTCGCCGAGACCAGTCGCACGTCCACCGGGATGGGCCGCTCGCCACCGACGCGCTCGATCTCGCCGGCCTCGAGGGCGCGCAGCAGCTTGGCCTGCGCCTCGAGCGAGAGATCGCCGACCTCGTCGAGAAACAGGGTACCGTCATCGGCCTGCTCGAAGCGGCCGATGCGCCGTTCCGTCGCGCCGGTGAAGCTCCCCCGCTCGTGTCCGAACATCTCCGACTCGACCAGCTCGCGCGGAATCGCCGCGCAGTTCACGCGCACGAACGCCGACTCGGCGCGCGGGCTGGCGGCGTGGATCGCCGCCGCGACCAACTCCTTGCCGGTCCCCGACTCGCCGGTCACCAGCACCCGCGCCTCGGTGCCCGCGACCTTGGCGATGGTTTCGCGCAGCTCGCCGATCTGGGGCGAGGTGCCGACGATGGTCGCCGTGGGTCCGAGCACTTCGCGCAGGGCCTGCGCTTCGGCGCGCGCGCGGGCCAGCGCGAGGGCCGACCGCAGCGTGAGGACGACCGTCTCGGGCGCCAGCGGCTTTTCGAGAAAGTGGAAGGCGCCGAGCTTGGTGGCGCGCACCGCGTCCTGCAGGCCCGCGCGGCCGCTCATCATCACCACGGGGAGGCCCGGGGCCTCGGCCATCAGCCGCTCGAGCGTCGCGATGCCGTCGGGGCCGCCGGGCATCTGGAGATCGAGCAGCACGGCGTCGGGCCGTCGGCGCAGGGTCTGGGCGATGGCCTCGGTGCCGTTCGGCGCCTCGACCGTCCGGTAGCCCTCCGCGACCAGCACCGCGGCGACCATGCGCCGCAGGTTGGCCTCGTCGTCGACAATGAGGATCTGCTGGGCCTTGCTCATGTCGCGGTGCCGCGGGGCAGGGTGATGGTGAAGGTCGAGCCGCGTCCCGGCTCGCTCGTCACGACGATGCGGCCGCCGTGGTGGATGATCGTCTGCCGGGCGATGGCGAGGCCGAGACCGGTGCCGTGGGCCTTGGTGGTGAACTGCGGCTCGAAGAGGCGGGCCAGGTTCTCGGGCGGAATCCCGACGCCGTTGTCGCGCACCGTGATCTCGACCCCCTGCTCGTTATCGTCAGGCGCCGGGCGTACGCCAAGCACCACTTCCCCTTCCCCCTTCCCCCTTCCCCCGTTGTCCTTGACCGCATCGATCGCGTTGATCACGAAGTTGTGCAACGCGCGGCGCAGCGGCGCGTAGTGACCTAACACGCGCGGCGCGTCGGTCTTCTCGACGCGCACCGTCACGCCGTCGGGGCCGCCGCGCGCGAGCTCGTCGCACAGCTCGGCCAGGTCCACCGGCGCCGCTGGTCCTTCCGGCAGCCGGCCGAGCTCGCCGAAGTCCTTCGCCATCTGCTCCAGGCGGCGGCTTTCCGCGTCGAGCACGCCGATCAGCTCCTGCTGATCGGGCGCGGCGTCCTTCGCCAGGCGCTGGAGGGCGAAGCGCATGGGGGTCAGCGGATTCTTCAGCTCGTGCGCGACCTGGCTGGCGAGCTCACGGAAGGCGCGCAGCTCGGCGGCTTCGACTTCGCGCGCGCGGGCTCGCTCGAGATTGTCCGACATCGCGCGCAGGGCGTCACGCAGGACCAGGAATTCGGGGGCGCCCCGGGGCGGCTGTGTTGCGGGCAGGCTCTCGCCCCGCTGGATCAGCCCGGTCCAGGTCATCAGCTCGTCGATGGGACGAGAGAGCTGCCGCGAGAGATGCCCGGCCAGCCGGACCGCGCCGCCGAAGACGAGGACGGCCAGCGAGAGCGCGGCGGCGGCCAGGACGCCGGAAAAGAGCGAGTGCAGCGCCTCGGCCTGGTTGGCCCGGCGCAGGGAGATGCTGAGCTGCTCGCCATGCCGCTCCAGCGCCAGCCGGGTGCCGGGGCTCAGCCGCTCGGGGCGGATGCCGCGGCGCAGGATTCGCCAGCTCGACGCCGCTTCGTCCCACGCCTGCGCCCCGCCGACGGGCGCGAGGTACCGGGGCGCGATGGTGACCACCGTGACGGCGATCGCCGCCGGCACGACGGCAATCACGACGAGCCAGGTGAAGATCTGCTGACGGAAGGCAAGGGCCACGGGCCAAAGGTGGCCGTCCGGCTCCCGTGGCTCAAGGGCCGGAGGGGGGGCTGGAAAAGGCCGCCACTGCCGAATGGGCCATGGGGTCGCTAGGTTAGACAGGCTAGCCCGGAGTTTGGGCGCCCCCGGGGCGCCGGCGAAGGGGTGGCAAACACAGGCAGTGACGGCCTTGCGGGCTGCGGGGCGGGCTTCGGCGACCGGATTCGCCGGGGCTCCCCAATCGCCTAGAGAAGCTGTCACCCACCGTTGGTGGACACGGGGTCGCTCCAGGGCGGCACGGTCCTGAGGGCGTGCGCTCGCCCCGGCAGTGGATCCCAATCGACAGCGTCAGTACACACCAGGAGTTTATGTCTCTTCCGACCATGCGCCCGGCCTCCAAACAGCCGCCGGTTCACGCACCCAACGCCGCAATGCTCATCGATTTCGACAACGTGACCATGGGGATCCGCTCGGATCTCCAGCAGGAGCTCCGCCGCCTGATGAGCTCGGACATCATCAGGGGCAAGGTCGCGGTGCAGCGGGCCTACGCCGACTGGCGCCGCTATCCCCAGTACATCGTGCCGCTGTCGGAGGCGTCGATCGACCTGATCTTCGCGCCGGCCTTCGGCTCCAACAAGAAGAACGCGACCGACATCCGGCTCGCGATCGACGCCCTCGAGCTGGTCTTCACGCGGCCCGAGATCGGCACCTTCATCCTCCTCAGCGGCGACAGCGACTTCAGCTCGCTGGTCATCAAGCTGAAGGAGTACGGGAAGTACATCATCGGCGTCGGCATCCGTGAGTCGTCGTCCGACCTGCTCATCCAGAACTGCGACGAGTACTTCTCCTACAACGAGCTCGCGGGCCTCACGCGCGTGGGTGACGAGGAGACCGAGCGTCGGGATCCGTGGGAGCTGGTCGTGGATTCGATCCTCGAGATGAAGAAGCGTGGCGACGTCATGCGCTCCGACCGTCTCAAGCAGGTGATGCAGGAGATCGACCCCTCCTTCGACGAGAAGAACGTCGGCATGAGCCGGTTCTCGAAGTTCGTCGAGGATTCGCGCCGCCGCGGTCTCATCACCGCCAACAAGCTCGAGAACGGGCAGTACGAAGTCGACCTCGGGCCGTCCGCGCCCGGTGGCGATAAGGCGCTGCCGCCGGTGCCCGGCGGTACCGAGGATCGCCAGAGCAAGGAGCGCGCGGTCGAAGACACGCGCGAGCCGCGCGGGCGTGGGGGACGCGGGCGACGCGGCCGCAGCGGCCGTGAAGGTCGCGAGGGTCCTGGCGCCACCGTCGGCCCGACGGGCGCCAGCACTATGCCGCTCAACGAGGCGTTCGACCTCCTCAAGAACGCGATGACGGAGCTTGGCGCCGTCAACGGCACGCCGATGGGCGAGGACAAGATCCGCGAAAAGATGGTCGCAGCCAGCGGCTCGCAGGACGAGATCCTCGTCCACCGTCCCCGCTTCGGCCGTTTCCTGAAGCAGGCCCAGGACGCGAAGATCGTGGATATCACCAAGACGCCCTCGGGCTACGAAGTCGTGCTGCGCGCCGGCCAGACCGCAACGTCGCCGACGATGCACGAGGCCGCGCCGGCGGCCGCGCCCGCCAAGGCACCGCCCGGCAAGGCACCGCCCGTCAAGGCACCGTCGGCCGAAGCGCGCGGCCGGGGTCGTGGCCGTGGCCGTGGTCGCGAGCGGACCGACAAGACGACGTCGTCGATCAAGCGCGATCCGGAAGCGCTGGCCCAGGCCGAGATGCACGCCCGCCAGCAGGCGGAGGCCGAAGCGGAAGCCGCCGAAGCCCCCGTGCCGCAGAAGGCTCCGGCCGCCGTCACGCCGTCGGCGCCGCGAGGCATCCTGTTCCGCGGCCGTTCCAAGGCCGGGGCGCCGACCGGGCAGATCCCGATGGTCGGCGTGGTCGAGCTCGATGAGCCCAGGCAGCCCCCGGCTTCAAAGAGTGCGCCGGCCGACTCGGCGAAGAAGCCGAAGGCCAAGCGAGCCGCCGCGAAGCCCGCGGCCAAGAAGGCGCCGGCAACCCGCGCCAAGAAGAAGGGCACCGCCAAGGCGGAGTGAAGCCCGCACCGCTTCCGGTGGGATTCTTCGCGCGCGACGCCACCAGCGTCGCGCGCGATTGTCTGGGGCGGCTGCTGATTTCCACCATCGGCGGGCGCCGCTGCTCGGTGCGCATCGTCGAGGTCGAGGCCTATACCGGGCCGCGCGACCTCGCGAGTCACGCCGCCGGGTGGCACCGCAGCGCGCGCAACGAGACGATGTATGCCGCGCCCGGCGTCGCCTACGTCTATTTCACCTACGGCATGCACTGGTGCGCCAACATCGTCACCGGCCGCGAAGGGTATCCGTCGGCGGTACTGTTGCGCGCGGGTGAGCCGCTCACCGGTCTCGAGGTCATGCGCGGGCGCCGCAACGGCGCCACGGACCGACTGCTGGCGTCGGGTCCCGCGCGGCTCGCCGAGGCGCTCGGGATCACCGGCGCGGTGGATGGACACGACCTGCGAACCGCGCCGCTCTGGATGGCCGAAGGCGAGCCGGTGCTGCCCTCGGGCTGCCGGCGCGGCCCGCGCGTCGGGATCACGCGCGCGGTCAGGCGGCGGCTGCGGTTCTGGGTGAGGGATTCGGTGCATGTTAGCCGTTGAAGCGTCGAAGCGTCGAAGCGTCAAAGCGTCGACATGAAAAACCCCGGAGCATGAGCCCCGGGGTTTTCTGTCGACGTTTCGACGTTTCGACGCTTCGACGCTTTGACGCTTTGACGCTTTGACGCTCTAGCGTCTGGTCGTCGGATCATTCTCTTTCGCGCCGAGGAACGCATAACGAATGCCGCCCTGGAAGGTCATGGCGCTGCCGGAGAGGAGGAAGGCGCGGCCCTGCGTGGTGAAGCCGAAGTTGCCGAAGACGGCGAGCTTCTTGCTCATCCGGTATTGCGCGCCCGCCATCAGGTGGAGGAATCCGCCCGATGCCGCGTTGTTGATCGCGTCCGCCACGGTGGTGCTGGCGTTGGCATTGGTGGAGTGCGCATTGGTCAGCGTCTCGATGACGAAGCCGCCGCCGATGATCGGCTGGAACGCCTTGTCGCCGATGAGGGCGACGACGTCGATCTGGATCTGGCGGATCGCGTCGAACGACACCTCTTCCTTCCCGGCGAGGCCCTGGATCGCGAAGCTGTCGGTCGCGCCTCCGAACGATTGGTCGTAGCCGATGTGCAGCGCCACGCGGCGGGCGGTGATGAGCCACTCCGCACCGCCGACGCCGGTGAACTGGCGCCCGAAATTCGGCAGCTGGTAGGAGATCACGCCGCCCCGCACGCCCCAGAACCAGCGATACTGCCAGTCCTGGACGGCTTGCGCGGATAGCGGACGGACCGCGAAGACGGTACAGATCGCGGCGCCCAGCAGCAACTTGAGTCTTTTCATTTGGAGCTACCTCCCAGTCGCGTTGCGCCCGGCCGGATCGCCGGCGCGGACGGGAGCGGCAGCCGCTCCATAGAGTATCGCGTTGGTCAAAAGCCTGAATGTGCCATGCGTCTGGCCGCGATGCTGCGGGCGAAACCCGAACAGGATCACGTGCCCCCGCCCGACCGGCGCATCGATCAGCGCCGCGCGTCCCGACAGGACCTCGGGGCCGCTCACATATCCCGACAACAGCGGGTTGCGGCCCTGCGGATACGACAGCACTACCCGCGCGCCCGGGCCGGCTTCCAGGATCGTACTCGAGATGAAATAGACCGCCGTGGTGGAGTCCATTCCCGACGCGATCGGGTGGCTCCGGTCCACGGACGCCTCGAAAATAGAACCCGGGGCATAAAAGCGAAATACTGAACTCGTGTCGCGGGGCGCTCCGGCCGCCGGGCCGGCACCGGTTTCATCGGCTCCCCGGGTGGTCTGGAGCGCGCGCGCCGGTGCCCCCAGCCGGTTGATGGCATAGCGACTCGCCTCGTCGAGGGCGATGATGGTGCCCCCCTCGTCGAGGAAGCGGCGCAGCGACTCCGTGCCCGCCGTCCCGACGCCCCCCGTGTACTCGGGCGGCGCGGTGTTCGGCCGGCGCCCATTGGCAATCTCGGCTTCCGTCTCCGACGGCAGGATGACGACGTCGAACTTTTCCCGCAGTCCACCCTGGCGAATCATGGAGTCGCTCACCGTGATGTAGCTCACGCCGAGCTGCTCGAAGACCCACCGCGTCCAGCCTTCATCCATGGCGCCATTCCAGGACCGATACAGGCCGACCCGCGGCGGATGGCTCACCCTGGGCGAGCCGGCCGGGACGTCGGCGCACCTCACCGCGGCGCCCGAAAAGCCCATCTCCTGCGCGGCACGGTCCATGATCGCCCGGGCCCCGCGGATCACCAGCGTGCCCGCGGGCCAGGCCGCGCCTTCGGCGCGGAAGCCGGCCGACGCGATCGCGACGCTGCCGCCGGCGGCGAGGGCGCGCCAGGCCGCGGTGATGTCGCCATTCGAGCGATTGTCGAGGAGCACGATGTCGCCGCGCCCCGTGATCCGCCCCGGCGCGACGGTCGCCGTATCGAGCCGCTCGAGGTCGGCGGCGCCGAGCGGTGTCATCAGGTGATCGACCTCGAGTCCCATCTGGAGCGGCAGCGTCCATCCCGCGACGTCGTAGGGCGGCGACGGCGGGCCGCCGGCATACTCGCGCCGGTCGGGATAGTCCTGGCGCTCGAGGAGGTCCTTCACGTGGGCGCGAAAGGGCTGGTCGAGCTTGATGACGTACGAGCCGGCGGGATAGGTCCGGCCGTTCGCCTGGAAAGCGGCGCGGGCGCGGTGGACTTCGACGCCGGTAGCGATCAGGAGGTTGGCGAGGTGGGCACGGCGTCCCGCGTCGCCCGCGCCGTCGGCGGGAAGGATGAAGCCGAACGGCGCCGAACGGCCGGCCTCGATTGCGTGACGCCCCGCGTTGACGAACCGGCGCACGAAGGCTTCGCGCTGGTCGGCGGCCTCCTGCACCAGCGACGCGCTGGTGATGAGCTCGTAGTCCACGATGTCGCGCAGGTGCCAGCAGCCCGGAGGCCAGGGTGCGGGATAGTTCACGCCCATCGCCGCCTGGCGAAGCTGCGCCACGGTGTAGCACGCCGGCGAAGCGAGCCGTGTGCTCGATGCCTCGCTGAGGATGCCCACCATGTTGTGGCGCGTCGGGGTGGAGCGGGCGCCGCCGTGCCACCAGAGGTCGTAGCGCTGCTGGTGGGCGACGCCGGTCTTGCCGGCGTCGAGAAGTGCCTGCGCCATCGTGACGCCGATGAGGTTCATCCCCGCGACGATGGTCGGGTCGAGGTTGGGGTTCACCGGGTCCGCGAAGGGCGGCAGGAACATGCGCGTCGCGATCGACGTCATCTGGTGGACGTCGTAGAAGACTTCCGGGAACCACTGCTTGTAGAGCACGCGCGTCGTCATGCGCGTCTCCGGCTGCGTGAGCATGAACCAGTCGCGATTGTTGTCGTGGCCGGCGTACGGATGATAGAGCCACGGCGGACTGGTTCCGTCCCACGCGGTCCAGCGCGAGCGCCGGTACCAGTCGCCGACGATGTCCACGCCGTCGGGATTGGCCGACGGAATCAGCAGGACCACGACCTTCTCGAGCGCGCGGCCGAGGGCGCTGTCGGTCGCGAGGCGCCACGCCAGCTCCATCGACATCTGGCTCGCGCCGAGCTCGGTGGCGTGGATGGAGCAATTGATCATGATGACCGCCGGCATGTCGCGCACCAGCCGCGCCTCGTCGTCGGCGCTCAGGGTGCGCGGATCGGCGAGACGCTGCTGCGCGGCGATGAGCTGCTCGCGGCGGGCGAGATTGGCGGGGTCGGAAATGGTGACGAGCAGGAAAGGCCGGT
>JAYTEN010000010.1:0-13909 GCA_043735145.1 Gemmatimonadota bacterium
CTTTCGGAGCTGTAGAACACCGCCAGCCGGTCGCCCAGGAAGATGCCGTAGCCGCGCGCGGGCTTCCCGTCGTGCTCGTGAATCTTGGGCAGGCCGTTCGGCAGGTCGTAGACGACGTGATAGATCGGGTGCGACAATGGCACGTCCACGAGCGCTCGATCGGGATAGACGCGCGCGATCTCGCGCCGGAAGCTGGCGTCCAGGCCGTAATTGTCGTCGACGTGCAGGAAGCCGCCGCGCGCCAGGTACTCCCGCAGTCGAGCGAGTTCCGCGTTCGTGAACGCGAGGTTCCCGTGTCCCGTCACGTGCAGGAATGGATAGTCCCAGAGACGGTCATCCATGAGCGTGACGCGTCCCTCGGTGCGCTCCACGGGCAGGCTGGTGCGCTCGGCGATCGCCGCGAGCAGGTTCGGCAGGCTCGAGGGATTCGCATACCAGTCGCCGCCGCCGTCGTAATGCAGGCGGCCGATCGTCAGCGGGGCGCTCACCGGGTCAGCAGCCGGTACGCGTCCTGGCGGGAAATGCCGAGTCGTCTGGACAGCTCCTTGGCAACGGCGGACGGCGGTCCGGAATCCTTCAACTCCACCACGAGCGCGTCGATCTCCTCGGGCGTGGCCTCGACGGCGTCCCGCCCCCCGACCCCCGCCTCGAGAGCCTCGCCAATGACAACCGTGACTTCACCTCGGGGGGGATGCTCCTCATAGTACGTGCGCAACGTCCCCAACGTTCCGCGCCTGACCTCTTCATGGATCTTGGTCAGCTCGCGCGCCACCGCCGCCGGACGGTCCTCGCCGCACCGCTCCGCCAGCGCCTCCAGCAGGGCCGCGGTGCGGCCCGGCGCCTCGTAGCAGACCGTCGTCATGTCGCACTCCGCGACGCGCTCCAGCATCCGCGCCCGCGCGGTGCCCCGCTTGGGCAGAAACCCGAGGAACATGAACCGGTCGGCCGGGAAGCCCGCCGCCGCCAGCGCCGCCATCACTGCCGCGGGACCGGGGATCGGCACCACCGTGATGCCGCGCGCGTGCGCCCGCTCGGCGAGCAGTCCCCCGGGATCAGAGATGCCCGGGGTCCCCGCATCCGTCACATAGGCGACCTGCTCACCGGCCTCGACCCGGTCCAGCAGCCGCGCGATTACGGCGTCGCTGCTGTGCGCGTGGAGGCTCACCATGGGCACGTCGATCTCGTAATGCGTCAGCAGGCGGCGGGTGTGGCGCGTGTCCTCGCACGCGATCACCGCCGAGGACCTGAGCACCTCCACCCCCCGAAACGAAAAATCCCCCAGGTGACCAATGGGGGTGGCGACCATGAAGAGCTGCCCGCCGCTCACCATTCGATCTTCCACGGCAGCCGGTCGAAGAAGCCGAGCGCCGCGAGCTGGAAGCGCGGCTCGCGGCACGCCTCCTTGAGGACCTTCGGCGCGATGCCCGGATGCATCACCTCGAGCTCGCCCAGGAATTCCTTCGTCCACGCGGCCAGGCTGTCGGTCAGGACGCGGGGCTCGATGATGGGATCGGCGAAGGCCGAGCCGCGCGTGCCGCCCACGCTCTTCAGCGCGTCGTGGGTGAGGGCGAGGCGCAGGCGCAGCTTCTCGCCCCGCTTCGCACCATCGTTAGGCACTTCGCGCTCGCACAGGTCGGCCAGGTCCCACACGTAGGTGCGCAGCATCGTGACCAGCGCGGGCGTGGCCTGGAGCGGCATGGCGTCGAGGCCGGCAAAGGCCTTCACCGCCACGCGCGGCCGGGGCTCCGGCGCCGCGGCGATGAACAGCCGAGAGAGGTAGGCCTTGGCGTCCTCGCCGGGGCGCTGGTCGGAGAAGATCCCCGCGGCGAAGCGGCCCTCGCGCACCACGAGGTAGTTCACGCGGGCGTTGGAGATCAGCTCCAGCAGCCCGCTCCACTTCCGCGCCAGCACATTGTCGAAGATCGTCTTGGGGCTGGTCGGATCGAGGCCCAGGTCCTGGGGCGGCTGGGCGCACGAGGCGTACATCGCCGCCAGCGTCTCGCCGGCCGCGGCGTGATACGCGATCTCGGCCCGCTCCGGCTCGGCGCGCACGTGCTTCATCGCTTCGGAGATGGCGACCGGAAAGCGGCCCACCGGCGTGAGCACGGCGGCGTTCACGAGGTCGCCGCCAAGGAAGAACAGGAGGATGGTCTCGTCGGGCCGGTAGCAGGCCAGCCAGGCGTTGACCTTGGCGTCGCGGTCCCGCTTGGCGTACGCGATGAGGTTATCGAGATGCACGTAGGCCGAGCGGGTCCTGACCAGCAGGGCCTGCTCGGCCGGAAAGATGAGGTCCCAGAGTCGGACCGAGGTATCGGTGAGAACAGCACTGGACGCTCTCAAATCCCCTTCGTCCCCTTCGTCCCCTTCTTCACCTTCGTCCCCTTCTTCACCTTCTTCACCTTCTTCACCTTCTCACGCAATATGCTGCGCAATTTTCGTGGCCAGCTGCGCCTTGGGCACCGCCCCGACCACCGTGTCCACGAGCCGGCCGTCCTTGAAGAACATCAGCGTCGGGATCGAGCGGACGTTGAACCGCATCGCCGTCTGCTGGTTCGCGTCCACGTCGACCTTGGCGATCTTGAGACCCTTGCCTTCGTTCTCACCGGCCAGCTGCTCCAGCACCGGCGCGATCATCCGGCACGGCCCGCACCATTCGGCCCAGAAATCAACCACGACGAGGCCCTTGTGTCCCTCGACCTCACCCTGGAAAGTGGCATCCGTTACTTCCATCGTGTTCGACCCTGCCATGTCCGTATGCTCCACGTTAGAATGTCGTTCTATGCTGCCACCGGAAGTTGCCGCCCAGGCGCGCCTGGCGCACGTCGGCGTCGCGGTCCGGGATCTAGGCGACGCGGTCCGCTTTTACCGCGACGTCCTCGGCTTGACGCCTCATCCACCCCAGCAGGCTGACGGCGCCACGATCGTCGGCCTGTCCCTCGGCGAGAGCGACGTCGAGTTGCTCACCGCCACCGATGCCACCAGCCCGATCGGGAAGTTTCTCGCCACCCGCGGCCCCGGCATCCATCACATCTGCTTCCGCGTCCCCGATGTCGAGGCGGCGCTCGCGCGCTGCCGGGAAGCCGGGTTCCAGCTCATCGACGAGGTGCCCCGCCCCGGCGCCGACGGACGGCGTGTCGCCTTCGTGCATCCCCGGGCGACGGCCGGGATCCTGCTCGAGTTGTCCGACTAGGGGCGCGGCTCGCCGCTGCCCGAGGAGGGCATCGCGGCATCGAGTCCGATCTCACTGATGATCCAGCCGCCGGCCCGCGTCGGTACGAGCGTGAACGGCACGGCGAAGCGCCGGGTTCCCTGGGTCATCGCGACGGTGAGCACCCGCTTGGAGGGGTCGGTCGCGTCGGTCGCCGTGATCATGTGATTGTCGGTGCGCAGCATCCGCTGCATGATCGTGAGGCGTTGCAGCCGCTCGGCCCGGGGAAGCGAGTGGGTCACGCCCTCCGGCCCGCGCGCATTGCCCCAGAGCATCGCCATCTGGTCGAGGTTGGTCGCGTTCACGGCCGCGAGGAACTGCTCGACCGTCTGGTCCGGGGTGGCCGGCGACGGCGCGGCGCCCGGGTGGCCGCCGCCACAGGCGACGGTCGTTGCGAGAGCCAGGATGACGAGGTGGCGGTGCGAAAGGGTCACAACTCTCATAGCTTAACCACCTTGCGTGGGAGCGGGCAATATGCGCCTATACATTAATATCGATCATGTGGCCACCATCCGGCAGGCCCGAAAGGCCGATGAGCCCGATCCGGTGCGCGCCGCCGACTTGGCGGAGCGAGCCGGGGCCGACGGCATCACCGTACACCTGCGCGAAGACCGGCGCCACATCCAGGATGATGACGTCGCGCGGCTGCGCGGCTCCGTCCGCACCGTCCTCAACCTGGAAATGGCCGCCACCGACGCCATGTCGGCCATCGCCGAGCGCACCGCGCCGGAGCAGGCCACGCTGGTGCCCGAACGCCGGGAAGAGATCACCACGGAAGGTGGCCTCGACTGCGCCGCCGCGCCCGATCGGCTGGCCGGCGTCCTGGCCCGCCTGAAGGCCGCCGGCATCCGGAGCAGTCTCTTCATTTCGCCGGATGCGGCCTCCGTCACCGCGGCGCTCGCCCTGCGGCCCGATGCGGTGGAGCTCCATACCGGCCGGTACGCCCGGCAGTGGCGCACCCCGGCGGAAGCGCTCGCCGAGCTCGAGGCGGCGACGCGGACCACCCGGGCCGCCGGCATCGCGGTCCATGCGGGACACGGCCTCACCTATGAGAACGTGGCGCCGCTCGCCGCCATCGACGGGATCGAGGAGCTGAACATCGGCCACAGCGTGGTCAGCCGCGCCGTCATGACCGGGATGGACGAGGCAGTTCGCGAAATGCGGCGGATAATTGACCTCGCTCATGGTAAGCAATAAGCTGTTAACGCTTTGACGTTTCGACGCTTCGACGCTTTGACGGCTTTTCGAACCGGGGCTGAATGACGCAATCGATGGGCACGCTGGATTTCTTCCTGCTCGAAGGTGGTGAATACCTCGAGCGGCTGGACACGCTCGCCCAGACCCCGCCCGGCAACTTCGCGCCGGCCGACGAGCTGCTGCGCCTCTGCCGCGCCTTCCGGGGCAGCGCCATCATGGCGAGCCAGCACGGCATGGCGCGCGCCGGCCAGGGCCTGGAGTCGTGCGCCCGCGCGATCCGCGAGGGACGGCTGGCCTGGGGCGAAGCGACGCGCGCCGAGCTGGTTCGAGCGGTGGACGACGCCAAGATCCTGATGCACCGCCTCCGGACGCCCGACCAGGGCGACACCGAGAAGGCCGAGGCCATCGGCATCGGCCTCGACCGCATGTCGGGCCGCGCGTCGGCCCAGATGCGCGCCGCCGTCGGCCCTGGGCTCGACGCCGGCGGCCGGGCCTTCGTCGCGCGCGAAGCGGCGTCCATCGCGAGCGTGCTCCAGCACGCGGGCCGGACGCTGCGCGGCGACCCTGCCAATCGCGACGTGCTCGTCAGCATCGCGCCCGCGATGAGCGCGCTGCGCGGCGTGGCGATCCTCAACGACCTGCCTCCCCTCGGCGAAATCCTGTCGGCGATCGAGCACGCCGCGAAGGACGTGCTCGCAGCCGCCGGAACGCTCGGCCCCGAAACCGCGGACGTCTTCGAGGCGGGGGCCCGGGCGCTGGCGCGCGCGGCGCGCGAAGTCGTCGATGCCGGCAGGCCTGATGCCGAGGCCGAGGAGTCGCACGCCTTCGCGGCGCGCCTCTTCACGGTGCTGACCGGCGGTCACGTCGTCAGCATCGAGACGCTCTTCTTTGACGACGCCGGTCCGCATATCGTCCAGCAGGGCGACGCGCCACCGGCGGGCGGCAGCGGACTCGCCAAGGTCGAGATGGTGAGCCACGGCGAGTATCTCAACGCCGCATCGGCCGAGCTGGCCCGGGTCGCGACGCCGGTCCAGCGCGATCTGCGGTTGTACGGCATCGCGGCAAGCGTGCGTCCCATGGTCGGCGCGGCCGGCTCGCCGCTGTCGTCGGCGCTCGGCAAGCTCGCCGATGCCGCGCGCGATGCGATCGGCCGCGGCGCCGCATCGCACGGCGTCAACCCGTTCATCGAGCTGATTCGCGAAGCCGCCACGGCCCTCATCGCGGCCCAGTCGGGCGACGAGACCCGGATCGCCGAGCGCGTGGGCGCCGCGGCATCAGGCCTCGCCCGGCTCACCGCGTCGGTCGCCACGCGCTCGATGCCGTCGCTGCGGAAGGTGGAAGATGCGGTCGCAGCCCCTGCAGCCCCTGCAGCCCCTGCAGCCCCGGCGACCGAAGCCAGCCTCGCGACCAGCTACCTGACCCTCGACCAGCTCATCGCCGACCGCGGCATGCCCGCCGGCAATCTCGACGAGCTGATCGGCGCATCGGTCGCCGCGACGAGCCCGCGCATCACCGGTCCGCGTTCCGTCAAGCCGATGGACCTGCCGGAAGCACTGCCCGCGCCGTCGCCCATGCCCGCGGACGAGCGCGACGTCCTCCCCGTCGAATCACTCGCCCCCGACGACCTGCCGGCGGCCGCGCGCGCCGAGACGGGCGGCATCCCGGCGCCGGACGAAGAAGGCGCCGTCCCGATCGATTGCCTCCTCTACAGCGGCCCCAACGCACTGCGGCGCGCCATCGAGCTGCGGCCGCGACTCGCCGCCGCCGCGCAGGATGAGGCGCGTTTCCAGGAACTGCTCCACGAGGTGTTCGATCTCGTCGAACTCGGACTCGGCTCCGGCCGCTAAACCCGCCGCCTCGTCGGCGCGCGGGCGGCTCTGGGGCATCGTTGGCATAGCGATCTCGATAGCCGGACTCGCGTGGGCCATGCACGGCGTGAAATTCGACTCCGTGCTCCAGCACGTTCGCGCCGCCAACCCGCTCTGGTTCCTCGCTTCCGTCATCGCCGTCACCCTGACCTTCCCGCTGCGCGCGCTGCGCTGGCGCGTGCTACTGCGCTCCAGCGCGCCCAACGTGCCACTCAAACCGTTCTGGGACGCGGTGTGCATCGGCTTCATGGCCAACAACATCCTTCCCGCGCGCGCCGGCGAGCTGGTCCGCTCCTACGCGGGCAACCGGCTGATCGGCGTGCCCTTCAGCACCGCGCTGGCCTCCGTCGCGGTCGAGCGCGTCTTCGATGGCGTGGTCATCGTGCTGCTGCTCGCGGCCGGCGTCGCGGCGCCATCCTTTCCGGCGGGCACCACGATCCGCGGGGTGAGCCCCGCGGCACTGGCGTCGTCGACCGCCGCCATCTTCATCGGCGCGCTCGCGTTCCTCATCCTGATGGTGCGGTTCCGCAGCCACGCGGAAGTCATCGGCGACAAGCTGGTGCACCGGTTCATGCCGGCGCGGCTCGCCGACGTCAGCATGAAAATCTTTCGCAACCTGCTCGCGGGCCTCGGCGTGCTCAACTCTACCGGCGACGTGATCAAGGTCGTCGCCTGGTCGTTCGCGGTGTGGCTCTGCAACGCGGCGTCGTACGTGCTCGCCTTCAAGGCCTTCCATATCGACGCGCCCGCGTCGGCCGCGCTGGTGCTCCAGGGCATCGTCGCCCTCGGCGTCGCGATTCCCGCGGCGCCCGGATTCTTCGGTGTCTTCGAGACGCTGTGCCGCGTGGTGCTCGGCGTGTACGGCGTGGCCAGCGACCAGGCGGTGAGCTTCGCCATCGCGGTGCACATGGGCTGGTTCGTGCCCATCACGCTGATCGGCCTCGTCATCCTCGCGCGCACCGGGCTCACCATGCGCGACCTCCGCTCCGGCGACGCCACGGCGCCCGCGCCGGCGCCATGACCCGCCGCATCTCCATCCCGGCCCACGCCAAGATCAACCTCTGGCTGCGCGTGTTCGGGAAGGATGGCCGGGGCTATCACGCCATCGAGACGCTGTTCCAGCTCATCAGCATCGCCGATCACCTCGACATCGAACGAACCGACGCGGGCGTGACGCTCGCCGGTGCGCCGCCGGCCCTCGGTGCCGCGAGCGACAACCTCGTCGTCCGCGCGGCGCAGCGTTTCCTGCGCGAGACGGGGCGGCCCGGCGGCGCCGCGATCCGGCTCGACAAGCAGATTCCCTGGAATGCCGGCCTGGGCGGCGGCTCGTCCGACGCCGCGTCCACGCTCCTCGCGCTGAACGCCCTCTACGACCACGCCCTGCCCGCCGCCGATCTCATGACCCTCGGCGCCGAGCTGGGCAGCGACGTCCCGTTCTTTCTCTGCGGCGCACCGCTCGCGCTGGCCTGGGGCCGGGGCGAGCGGCTGCTCGCCCTTCCCGCCCTGCCGCCGCGTCCCCTGCTGCTGGTGCCCCCGGCGGCGCCGGTGAAGACGGCCGACGCCTATGGCTGGATCGACAAGGACCGCGGGCGCGCCGAGCAGACCGGCGAATTCGCGGCGGTAGTGCCCGCGGCGACGCTGGGCAGCTGGGATGAAGTCCGGCGACGGTCGCATAACGATTTTGAGAGCGCCGTCGCGGGGCGGCTCCCGGCGATCGGCCACTGGCTCGACCGGCTGCACGAAACCGACGCCCTCCTCGTGCGGCTCTGCGGCAGCGGCGGCGCGGTGGTCGCGATCTACGAGACCGAGCGCCAGCGCGACCACGCCTGGCAGCAGCTGGACGACAACACCATCCTCCGCGGCGCCACCATGACCGACGCACCGCACCTTCAGCCTTGAGCCTTCAGCCTTGAGCTTTCAGTCATGATCGAGATCGACGGACATTCGCTCACCCTCGAAGACGTCGCGCGCGTCGCCTTCGATCCCGGCGAGCGCGTCACCCTCGCGCCTTTGGGCCGCGAGCGGCTCGAGGCCGCGCGCCGCGTGGTCGAGGAGCGGATCGCGTCGGGGGAGCATGTCTACGGCGTCACCACCGGCTTCGGCCGCCTCGCCGAAGTCGTCATCCCACCCGACCAGCGCGTGGCGCTCCAGGTGAATGTGGTGCGCAGCCACGCCGCCGGGTTCGGCGCCACGATCCCGCGCGAGGCGGTGCGCGCGCTGATGCTGCTGCGCGCCAACACGCTCGCTCACGGGCACTCCGGCTGCACCGTCCGCTGCGTCGAGGTCCTGCTCGAGTTTCTCGCCCGCGGCATTCATCCGGTGGTCCCCGAATTCGGCTCCGTGGGCGCCAGCGGCGACCTCGTGCCGCTCGCGCACGTGGCACTCGCGCTCCTGGGCGAAGGCCAGGTCGAGTACCGGGGGGCGGTGCGTCCCGCGGCCGAGGTGCTGCGCGAGGCGGGCGTCACGCCGCTGGCGCTGAGGGAAAAGGATGGCCTGGCGCTCATCAACGGCACCCAGTTCTGCTCGGCGCTGGGCGTGCTGGCGCTGCTCGAGGGCGAGCAGGCGCTCGACGCGATGGAGGTCGCCGGCGCCATGTCGCTCGACGCGTTGAAGGGGTCGCCGGGGCCGTTTTCGGAGTTGATTCAGTCGGTCCGGGCGCACCCGGGCCAGGCCGAGTCCGCGCGGCGGCTCCGCGCGCTGCTCGAGGGCAGCGCCATCCGCGAGTCGCACCGCACCGGCGACCCGCGGGTGCAGGACGCCTACTCGCTGCGCTGCATGCCGCAAGTGCACGGCGCGGCGCGCGACGCGTTCTCCTACGCGCGCGGCGTGCTCGCGATCGAGATCAACAGCGCGACCGACAACCCGCTGGTGTTTCCCGAAACCGGCGAGATCGTCAGCGGCGGCAACTTCCACGCGCAGATCGTGGGCCAGGTGCTCGACCTGGTGGCGATCGCGGTGGCCGACGTCGCGTCCATCAGCGAGCGCCGGGTCGAGCGGATCCTGAATCCCGATTCGTCGGACCTGCCCGCGTTTCTCGCGATCCATCCGGGCGTCGAGTCGGGGCTGATGATGCTCCAGACCGCGGTCGCCGACGTCGTGTCCGAGCTGCGGGTGCTGGCGACCCCGGCGAGCGTGCAGTCGGTGCCGACGGGCGCCAATCGCGAGGACCATGTGGCGATGGGGCCCGCGGCCGCTCGTAAGGCGGGCCGCGCGGTGCGCGCGCTGTCGTACGTGGTGGCGGTCGAGCTGATCTGCGCGGCCGAGGCGCTCGAGCACCACCGCCCGCTGGCGTCCAGCCCCGCGCTCGAGCGGGCCCATGGCGAAGTCCGGAAGACGGTGCCGCGCCTGACGAGCGACCGCCCGCTCACCGCCGCGGTCGAGTCGGTCGCGGCCGCCGTCCGCGAGGGCGCCTTCAGAAGCTGAACGTCCCGCCGAGCACCAGGCTCCCCGCGCGCGTCTGCACGATGGCGGGCCGCAGCGCCGGAGCCGCGACCGGCTTCCATTCCTCGGTGCCGCTGCTCGCGCCGACCACCGCGCCGAGGACCATGCCCGCCAGACCCCCCAGCACCGCACCGCCTACCGCCGACGTTCCGGGCCCGAGGTCGAAGCAGAAGTACTGGCCGGCGCAGTCGGCTTTCTGGTAGGTCGCGTACCCTAGGAGGCCGCCGGCAAGGGCCCCCAGTCCGGTACCGATCCCCAGGCTCTCAAGGGTATGCCGGTGGGTGCGTCCGGTCGCCATCTCGAGCCGGCGCGCCCCGCCCAGGACGAACACCACCGGCTGCGCGAGGCCGGCGGTGAGCGTGACGGTGTCGCCGGCGAGCCGGACCATGCTGCCGGTGTGAATGACATGACCCTGCTCCACCACGCGCACCCGCGCGCCGGATGCGGGCATCTGGGCCGTAAGCAGCGGGGCGGTGGACACGAGCAGGACCATGACGGCGGCGGCGGCGGCGGTCTTCGACATATGGTGCTCCGGTCAGAGGTTGCCGGCATGTTCTCCCCCCCGCGTCAAGCAGCCGTCAACCTGCCGGTTGCGGAACCACCCCAAAGGCGAATGTTTGTCGCATGACCATCCTGACCGAGCGCGTCCGTTATGCGCTCGCTCCCGACCTGGACGTGATCGACGAGATCGCGAGCGGCGGCATGGGCGTCGTCTACCGTGCCCGGGACGCCGCCCTCGACCGCGTCGTGGCCGTCAAGATCATGCGTCCCGAGTTGGCGACCGCCGGCGCGGCCGAGCGTTTCCTGCGCGAGGCGCGGGCCCTGGCTGCCTTCAGCCACCCCAACATCGTGCCCATTCATACCGCCGGCGAACGCGACGGCCTGGCGTGGTACGTGATGGATTTCATGGCCGGCGAGACGCTCGCCGGCCGGCTGGCGCGCGGACCGATGCCGCCTGACGAGGCGCTGCGGCTCGCCGGCGACCTGCTGTCGGCGCTCGAGGCGGTCCACGCCCACGGCATCGTGCATCGCGACGTCAAGCCGATGAACATCTTCCTGGTGGACGGCCGCGCCGTGCTCGGGGACTTCGGGCTCGCCCGGACCACCGCGCCCCCGACCAGCGCGGTCACCGCGCCCGGCCACGTCATAGGCACGCCCGGCTACATGCCCCCCGAGCAGCTCGCCGGCCGCGAGGTCACGCCCCGCACCGACATCAGCGCCGCGGGCATGGTCATCTACGAAGCGTTCACCCGCCGGCAGTGGGTGATCGACTCCGGCATCGACAGCGCCGATTGGAGCAGCGTGCCGCCCGCGGCGGTCCCCGTCCTGCGGCGCGCGCTGGCCTGGTCGCCGGCCGACCGGTGGGCGAGTGCCGGCGCGATGCGCATCGCGCTGGGCGGCGGCAGCCGGCGCCGGACGACGCGCCGCTGGATCATGGCCGCGGCCGCGCTGGCAGCCCTGGGTGTCCTGGCGATGATCACCTGGACACCGTCACCCGCATCCACGCCGGGACTGCTGGGGGTGCGCGTCCAGCGTCTCGTCCCCGAAGGCGGCACCAGCACCGCGTTCGCCGACAGCCTGTCGGGGGAACTCCTGCGCGCGCTCCGGGCCTCGCCCGACATCGAGTTCAGCCTCGCACCCGCTCGACCCGGATACATGGTCGTCGAGGGGACCGTCGGTGCCGCGGGCGACCGCGCCCATGCCACCCTGACCGCGACCAGCGCCGACGGGAAGCGGCTGATGGTCGACGTCCCCGTGGCCGCGCCCCGCGCATCCATCGCCGACAGTCTCGCGTCCAGGCTGCTGCGCGGGATCTGGGAGAGCCGGGACCCGTCGTTTCACGATCTGCCCATCGGTGCCCTCCCGGCGTCTCCGGGAGGCTTCGCGCGGTGGGCGGCGGCCGAGAACCTGTATGCCACGGTCCGGTGGACCGCGGCGTATCAGTCCTATTCCGACGCGTTAGGCGCCGACTCGACCTGCGCCCTCTGCGCGTTCAGGCTCCTGACCATTACGCGCTGGCTCCGCGCCAGCCCCGACCCCGCGCTGTCGCGCGTGCTCGACCGCGCCATCGGCCGATTCACACCCGCATACCAGGCGCTGATCCGCGCGGGCACGGACACCGCGGGCCGCCTCGACGCGCTCGCCTCGCTGGTCCGGCAGTCCCCCGCCTTCGACATGGGCCATTTCTTCTACGGGGACGAGCTGTTCCATCGCGGGATGCTGGAGGGGAGGAGCCGGGCGCTCGCCCAGGCCGAGTTCCGCACGGTCACCCAGCTGCGCCCGCACTTCGCCCCCGGATGGGAACACCTGGCGTGGATCGCGATCGCCGAGGGCGATTCGGCTTCGGCCAACGAGGGGCTCGCGAAGTACGCCGCCGAAGCGTCGAACCGCGAAAGCGAGACCCAGCTCAAGCTCGCGCTGCTGCACGTCGGCTACGCCTGGCGCTTCGGGCCGCGCGACCGCGCGATCGACCTGACGCGCCGCGTGCTCGGCGATCCGCTCATCCAGGAGTTTCAGGATCTGCGATTCTCGGCGAACTACCTGACCGTCTTCGACGCTCCCGCCAGCCTGGTGTGGCTGGGCGACTACTTCGCCCGCTGGCCGGCACGCTCGGATCTGCACGCCCACGGCCTCGTCGCGCAGATCGTGGGCTACCGGGCCCTGGGCCGCGAGGACTCCGCCGCGGGACCGATCGGGCTGCTGCGCCGCGAATCGTCGGACGACCCCGAGTACGCGCTCGGCGCGGCGGGATTCGACGCCGTCCAGGTGCTCTTCGACCCGCGCGACAGTGCCGAGGCCACGCGGGCCTGGCCGGCGCTGCGCGCCGCGCTCGGCCCCATGGCAGACATGGAATCGGCGACGCCGGACCAGCGGCGTCGCGCGGCATGGTGGCTCACGCTCCTGGCCCGCCGCGCGCGCGCGGACGATCGCCCGTGGCGCGCGCGGGTCCGGGGTGAAGCGGCACCGGCGCCCTTTGCCACGCTGCTCGACGCCGACACGATCGCGCGCACCCGGCCCCACGCCGCCCTCGACCGCTCGCACGCGCTCCTGGCGCTCGATTCCGCGGGGCGGGCCGGCGACCCCTTCTTCCGCTCGGTCCTCCACCTGCTGCGCGCCGAGTGGCACGCCCGGGATGGCCAGCCCGCGTCGGCGCTGCTCTCCCTCCAGTGGTACGGGAACTACGACATCGTCGGCCAGCCGGGCCTGACGATCCAGGCCGAAGACGCCGATTGGTCGTTAGGCACCCTCGCCCGGTGGCGGCGCACGTCGCTGGCACCCGACGGCAAGGGCCTCGAGTTGTGCCGCGACCTCCAGGACGTCGCGCGACTATGGCACGACGGCACACCGCGCTACCGCGCCCGTGCCGATACCGCCGAGGCCCGCCGCGCCGCGCTGGGGTGCGCCGCGCCATGATCACCATCCGCGCGCTGGGGCCGGTGGACGTCACCGTCGACGGCCGCCCCGCTCCGCCCGAGTTGCTGTGGCGCAAGAATCTCGCGCTGCTCGTCTATCTCGCCCGCTCGCCGCGCCGCACCCGGACCCGCGAGCACCTCACGGGCCTGCTGTGGGGCGACAAGCCGGAAAGCTCCGCGCGCCACTCACTGCGCGAGGCCATCAGGGTGCTCCGCCAGGCGGGCGGCGAGGACCTGCTCGCGACCGAAGCCGACCAGGTCCGACTCACGGAGGGCGCCGTCACCCTCGACGTCGACCGCTTCGCGGAACTCGCCGACGCCGGAGACGCCCCCGGCGCCGCGGCCCTCGCCCACGGCGAGTTTCTGGAAGGGTTCAGCGTTCCCGAAGCACGGGGCGTGGAGGACTGGCTCGCGGCCGAGCAGCTCGCCTTCCGCCGCCGCTCGGTCGAAGTGCTGCTTCACTGCGCCGATGCCGAGCAGCGCACCGGCGATCTCGCCGGCAGCGCCGGGTATGCACGCCGGGCGCTCGCCCTCGAGCCGGCGTCCGCCGACGCAACCCGGGCCCTGATGACCGCGCACGCGCTGCGCGGCGAGCGCACCGAGGCGCTGGCCGCTTACGACAGTTTCGTGGCGCGGCTGCGGGCGACCGCCGGCGCCGAGCCCGATGCCACGACGGCGCGCCTCGCCGAGCAGGTGCGCAGGGAGCGGACCTGGCGCGCCCGCCCCGACGCCGCACCGCGCGGCGCCGAGTCCAGGCGGGCGCCGCTGGTGGGCCGGGACGA
>JAYTEN010000011.1:0-6122 GCA_043735145.1 Gemmatimonadota bacterium
GCGCCGGTCAGCCCCTGGTGCACCCGCTTCTGCGCCTGCTTCAGCGGCTCGCGGCCCGGGGGCATCTTCCCCCAGCTGTGCGGCACAAAGTCTTCGGCCACCAGCTCGTCGACGGCTTGGTCGCTGCCCTTCACGAACACTTCGGCGATGAAGCGCCTGACCAGATCCTTGTTGCTTTCGAGAGACATGGATACCTCGCGCGTGGTGCGTGGTGCGTCGTGCGGACTACCGAACGGTTCTATACACCTCGCGCACGAAAGCGCCCCCCGTCACGCGGCCATGTCCGTACCGGGCATCGAACGTCGCGGTGGGGTGCGTGGCGATCACCTGAGCCACCGGCTGCCCCGCGCGCTTCGCGATCCGCACCAGGTCGCGCACCGCCACCAGCATGTCGCGGTACGCCGTCACCTCGGCGCTCGTGACGGCCGGCCCTCGTGCCCCGACGAACTTGTTGCGCCCGCGGCCCGCCCACGGGTTCAGCGTGGCGATCAGGCTGTCAACGGTCCCGCCCTGCGTGGAATCCATCAGCGGATAGCCATCACCCGCGAAGGACTCGCCGAGAAATACGACGCCCATATTCTCGAAGTGGACCAGAACATCCCCATCGCTGATGCCCGCCGGCTGGCGCACCGCGTGGATCTCCTGTCCGCCGAGCGAGAACTTGAGCACTTCCGAGAAGGACACGCGCGGCACGTCGGCGCCGAGGCCCGCGAGGCGGCCGACCTGGCCGCGCAGCATCCCCTGCATGACTTCGTGCGTTGCCACGAAGGCGCCCAGCCGGGTCCAGCCGGCGTCGCCCTGGCTCGTCGCCGCGTCGTGCGTGGTCACCAGGACGTAGCGCGCCGCCACCTGCGTGCGCTGGGCGATGTCGGCTTGCACCTGCGCCGTGTTTGCGGTCGTCACCGGGCCGAGGATGAATGCGCCCGCCGTGCCGATGGCGACGATCACGTTCCCCACCGGCGTCTGGTACAGGAGCAAGCCCGGCGTGACCTCGGTCGGCGGCGTGCGCTCCTGCGCGGCGAGGGGCGCGGACAGTGTGGCGAGAGCCAGGGCGGCGAACGTGACGCAACGGGAACGGAAACGAACCGGCATGCGGGAAACTCCGGATAGGGTGTGGCCTTCAATATAGAAGGCGCGCCCTACTTCACCCGCCAGTGGAACCACAGCTCGAACCCGTCGCGATCCTTGAGCGAGATCTGCTCGAAGCCGTCTTGCAAACGCGGCGCCGTCCCGCGGATTTCAATGCGCATGGCCCGCGCCGTGCGACGCGAGGAGCACGTCGACCTCCGCGTAACCCGAGGGATACCGGACGCCGGCGACCGTCGACCCGGCGTCAAGCAGCGCCTGCACCGCCTCGGGTGTGCGCCGGTAGGTCCAGTAGGAATCCACCGTCGCCTTCACGGCAAGCATCAGCGGCGTGCGGCTCTTGCCGTCGAGCGCATCGACCGCCGCGCCGCGCGCGAGGAGGAGCTTCACCGTGGAGGCCACGCCCTTCCACGCCGCCACGTGCAGCGCGGTGCTGCCCTTCGCGATGTCGAAGTAGCCGTCGCCCTCGCAGGCCGCATTCACCGGCACGCCGAGGCCGAGCAGCATCGCCACGCCTTCGGTGTTCCACGTACCCGCAAACTCCGTGAGCCGCTGCCCGCCCATCGCCAGCAGCTCGACGACGAGCGCCGGCTCCTCCCGCTTCATCGCATCCACCGCATGCCGGTCGTGACGGGCGCACGCGGCGGTGAGCCGGTCCACGCCTTTCAACTCGTATGTGATACCGCGCTGGTCCAGGTTCGCGAGTACATCCCCGCGTCCCCGGCGCGCCGCGCGCACCGCCGCCGTCAGGCCTTCCACCACGACGCCGACGTCGGCGTGATGGTCGAGCATCGCCCCGATGATATCGAGCCCGTTGTCCCGCCTGATGGAGTGATGGAGCGGCTGCCAGCCGCGGCCCCGCAGGTGGTTCGGATTCGCGCCGTGCTCCAGGAGCCACTTCGCGCCCTCGTAGTCGTGCCAGTCGGCCTTGCGCACCAGCATGAGGGCGAGGTCATTATCGGTCAGCTTTCCCGATTCGACCAGCGCCTTCATCGCGTCGCTGTCGTTTCCCTCCGGGGAGTGATAGCACGCTTCTTCATCACGGGGATTCGCCCCGCGCGCGAGCAGCAGCCGCGTCATCGGCGCGTGATGCGCCACGCCGGCCGCTCCGTAGAGCGCCGTCTCGAACTCCGGATACGGACCCGTGGTCCAGAAGCCGGTGTTGGGATCCGCGCCGGCGTCCAGCAGCGCGGTCGCGGCGCGCAGGAACGCCTCGCCTCGTGACGGGTCGAGACGCAGGTATTTCGAGAGGCAGAGATAGTTGAGCGGATCGGCCATATAGGGGCCATCGCGCAGCTTCACGCGCGAGGTGTCCTCGGCCAGGAACGTCGACACCGCGGCGGCGTCACCGAGGACGGCGGCGACATGAATGTCGCCGCTGCGCAGCGACGGGTGCGCGGCGAGCAGCTCCTCGGCGCGCTCGAGCGAACCGTGCCACGTGGCCGCGCCGAGAAACTCGTCCCGCGGAGACTTCGCTACTTCGTCCGTGTCGCCTCCATGCGCGAGACGTCGCGCGTCCAGGTGCGTCCGCCGTCGCTGCTGCCGTCGGCCCGCCAGGTGCCGTCCTGCCGGCGCGTCTGGAAGCGGAAATCCCATTCGCCGATGAGATAGGCGAAGGCGTCGGCGGTCGCGGTGTCGGTGGTGTCGGCGAAGTTGGCACCGAGGGTGTCGGGCACGGGAATGTTGGCGGTCTGCGCCTGCGCCGGCGCCACCACAAGAAGGACCGCGAGACCGACCGACCAGATTATGATTTTCATGGGGGCTCCCCGGTAGAAGACGTACTACTCTTGCGCCGATGCGGGAAGGGAGTCAATCGATGCCGATCGGCTGGTCAGGCACCTTCCACGCCGTCGGTGGATGTGCCGGCGTTGCTGCGCCGGATGTGGGCCTGACGGGCGTCACTGGCCACCGGCATCCGGTCTTGACGCTATGTAACCTCTAGGTTACTCTTGTAACCTAGAGGTTACTTTTGGCTACTTGAAGCGGAGCCCGTCCATGTCCAGAACGCCGGTCGAGATCGCCGACGACGTCTCGCGGAAGCGGGCGATCATCCTTGCCGTCGCCGCGGTGGCTTTTCTCGTCATCCAGGTCGTGGCGCGTCCTTTTTTCGTCGCCGCGGGGGCGCAGGTGACGGGCGTGCAGCGCACCCTGTGGGCCGTCAACGCGGCCGTACTGCTGGCGATTCTCGCCACCGGCGGCGGGCTGCTGAACAGCTCGCGGATCCGCGCGCTGGTCAACGACGACGTCTCGCGCAGCAACTACCGGAAGGCGGTCGCGGCGGGTTTCTGGGTGGCGATGCTCGCGGCGATGGGCCTCTACGTCGCGAACGTGGCGAGCCAGACGGCGCGCGACGCCGTCTACCTCATCGTGAGCGCGAGCGTCGTGGTGTCGTCGCTGGCCTTTGCCTGGCTCGAGCACCGCGCGCACCGCGATGCGTGAGCAGCTGATCAACCGGCTGCGGGACGAGCGGGCGCGGCTCAACCTGACGCAGGCCGAGCTGGCGACGCTGGTCGATGTGTCGCGGAAGACGATCAACACGGTGGAAAACGGCGTTTTCGTTCCCAGCACGGTGCTCTCGCTGCGGCTGGCGCGGGCGCTGAACACGACGGTGGAGGCGCTGTTCGAGCTTCCCGCCGCGGAAGAACGCTGAGTCCGCGGCGCGGCCGGGCCGGGAAACACAAACGCCCCGCATGCGGGGCGTTTTTTTCTCGTACGGGGCTGACGGGGATCGAACCCGCGACCTCCGGTGTGACAGACCGGCACTCTAACCAGCTGAGCTACAGCCCCCAGACAGCCTTCAAATATAGTGGGGGATTCCGGCTGCCTACAAGCTCAGCCTCGGTAGTGGAATACAGACGGATTCTGCGCCAGGCAGAACAGGGGCGGGCAGAAATCAGGGCCAGAAAAGAGAGGCGGGCGCCGTTTCCGGCGCCCGCCCTGACCCTGTCCCTGTTGCTGCCTGATCCTCACCCCACTGCATCCTACTACTGACGCTGTGTGCGACGTCGTCTACCGGCAGTACTGCCGAATCATGGTATTCCCGCGCTGCTTGTAGGCGGGGATGTACTCCGACAGGAACTTGTTGGCGAGCTCACGATTCGCGGCGGCGCCGATGATGATGTTGGCCTCCGACTCGTCCATGAGCGCGCGCGCCTGCCGCGCCAGCTCGCAGCTGCGGCCTTCCTGCGCCCGGGCGTCCACCTTGGCGCCGAACTGGAACTGCGCAACACCAAGCTGGAAGCCCGACTGCACCAGCATCCGCGGCGTGCCGGCCGCGTACTCCTTGGCCTTGGTCAGCAGCTCGATCGAGCGCTCGAGGTACCCGGCCGTCGCGGTATCGCCGCGCGCCCGCGCGCCCGCCTGGAGGTAGATCGCCGCAACCGACCCCTTGAGCGTCGAGTCGCCGCGAACCGCCCGATCGGCATACGCCAGCGCCGTGTCGCTTTGGCCATGCCCCGCCGCGAGCGACGAGAGAACGAAGGCGGCCCGGGCCGCCATCGCCCGCGACGCGGTGGAATCGGACACGTGGGCCAGCAGCCCGCGCGCGGCCGCTTCCGCGCCGGTCGAATCGCCCTTCGAGAGGCGCTGCACCGCGAGCGTGTACCAGTAGTCGAGCTGGGTCGGGAACTTCTCCGTCGCCTTCACCACCCAGGTCAGCCACTTGGTGCTGTCGGGAATCTGCCGGGCGTAGTTGGTGATCCGGTAGATGAAGAGCGAGTCGACCTTGCTGCTGTCGATCTCCGAGAGCGTCTGGAGCATGGCGTACGCCGAGTCCCAGTGGTTGCCCGCCGACATCGCGACGGCCTTGATCCCCAGCAGCTCCACCGACGCCGGATTCTCGCGCAGGCCCTTGTTCACCACCGCCACCGCGCTGTCGGGCTGGCCCATGCGCACCATCAGCTGCGCCGTGCTCGTCATCAGCTCGTTGTCGCGGAAGTCGATCGTCAGGATGCGCTTCAGCATGTCGAGCAGCGCCGTGGTGTCGTTGCGCGCCTGGTACTTGGTCGCCAGGCGGCGCATGACGGCCGTCGACAGGGTGTCGCGGGTGTAGGCATTGCGCAGCGCCGCGATGACCGAATCGTCGGGCGCATTCTGCGCCTCGCGAATCTGCGCCATGCAGAGCCACGCGCCGGCGTTGCCTGCCGACTGCGCCAGCGCGCGGCCGGCCAGCTGCTGCGCACGCAGGATGTTGCCCGCTTCGACCTGGCGACGGCACTCGGCGACTTCGTCGAAGGCGGCGTAGCCGGCAACCAGCCGGTTGGCCAGCTCGACGCCGGTGGCGGAGCCGAGGCGCCCCGCCGGCGTCATCAGCGACACGCTGATCGACTGCGGCGTGTTGCCAGTGGCTTCGGCGAGCCGCGCGACAATCAGCACCGAGTCGCCCGGCTTGCGGATCATCGAGCCTTCGATGACGTACTTGATGTTCACGAAACGGACGATCTGCTTCAGGTGCGCCGGCTCGATCGGGATGTCGACCGGGAACCCGCTCTCCGTCAGCACCGTGTTGAGCGCCTGGCGCGTGATCAGGTTGAACTTGTCCAGGAACTGCACCCGGACCCGGTCGCGCACGCCGTCGGCGATCAGCAGCGACAGGGCCGAATCGGGGTTATCGCGCACGAACGGCGCGATCAGCAGCTTGGGCGCATCGGCCGCGGCCACGCGGGGCCGCGCCAGCTGCGCGGCGGCGGGTGTGGCCAGCGCCGCGGTCGCGGCCAGGAGCAGCGCACCGGCAGACATCCCGAACGACATACGACGTGTCATGCACCTACCTCCGGATTCATCGTCATGGCGACCCGTGCCATCGTCACGCGGGCAGTGGGCGAAGAGGGATTCGAACCCCCGACATCCTGCGTGTAAGGCAGGCGCTCTGAACCGCTGAGCTATTCGCCCCTGCCCTCGCTGTCGATCCCCCAGCCGAATTCTGGGCAAGGGGGAGACGCGTCAATACCACAACCCTGCACGACGGCTTGGACTCAGAGTGCGATAGCCAGGGGAACCAGCACGCAGTAACCAACAACGAGGAGGACCGCCGCGAA
>JAYTEN010000012.1:0-3701 GCA_043735145.1 Gemmatimonadota bacterium
CACGCTGCGGAATACGCAACGCGAGGCCTACCAGCTGCTGCCGGGGTTCTATGCGCCGCGGGCGAATCAGCGGTTCGGGATCCGGTGGGAGTTCAGCAATTGAAGAAGGTGAAGAAGGTGAAGAAGGTGAAGAAGGTGAAGAAGGTGAAGAAGGTGAAGAAGGTGAAGAAGGTGAAGAAGGTGAAGAAGGTGAAGAAGGTGATCGGGCCTCGCCGCCCAGCGCGCGCATCGCCCAGCTCGGCGTACCGGTCGCTGCCAGGGAAGAGCACCGGGCGGTCGTGGCGGGACGCGAGGCCGAGGATGGCCGTGATCGGAGGAGCTCCGCTCGTGCTCATCCGCCGAATCCAGCGTGCCGGGAAGGTGGAGATGGTGAGGGCCCGCTTTGGCGAAGTCATTGCCGCGGGCGGAAGTTTCCGGTATCGTCAGGCGGTGAAGGTTCTCATTGCAGGGTTGCTTCTTGCAACCGTCGCCTGTCACGCCGACCGGGCCCTCATCGAAGAGGGGTCCGTCGCCGCGGTGCCCGGCAACTACTGGTCCGGCAACGAAGCGCCCCTCGTGTCCTCGAACTTCCGTGGTGCCGATGCGCTGCCGCTGATCACCTTCGGCGCCGAGACGCTGGCAGTTCGTGCCGGCGGAACCGACACCGTTTTCGTCACGCTGCCCGTGGCGTCGGGCACACTCAGCCTCCAGGTGGCCTTTCATGATGGGAGCGTGGTCCACGTTCCCATCAGTGTGTATGGTTTTCGACGCACGTTCCTGAGCGTGCCCCTCGACGAAGACGGCTTCCCCTGGCCGGCCGACCGGCCGACGATAACGGCCATCCGCGGCGGCGCCCTGCGCCTGTTCGACGTCACCACCAACAACCTGCGCTCCCTCAATCCGGACTGGGTGGCATTCCGCTGCGGCAATGACGTCGCGACGCCCTCGGCCGCGGATGCCAGGCTCCTCGTCGTGCCGCTGGCATGCGGTTGGTATGCGGCAACGCCGCAATCGGGAGGGGCCACACCGGATACCATCGACGTGCGCGGCATCGCCCGCGTCAACGCCATCTGGTACATGATTCATCTGCGCCCGGGCGCCTGGTTGGCGATGGCGAAGGAAACCCTGATCGCCGTGACGCGCACCGTCGGCGCCCCCGCGCTGGGAGCGAGCATTGAAGGCTGTGGTGAAGCGTACGGATTCGCGGTGTCTCCGCGAGGCGATCGCGTGGCGATGAAGTACTGCCGCGGCGGTGCCGTGACGGCTTTCTATCCGGTCATCGCGACCGCCACCTCCGGCGTCGCGTTCAGGCTTCCGCTCGTCGGGACCGGCGGGGCGGGGTTCTCGCCAGATGGCGATACCCTGTTCGTAACGGGTGACACGATTGTGCTTGGCGTGTCGGCCGTGTCCGTCCTGCTCGCCGTCGATGCCGCGTCCGGCGCCATTCTCCGCCGCGTGGCGGCGCCGGCATCGGGGTCGCTCATGGACGTCGTCGTCGATCCGTCGAGGCCTTTCCTCTACCTGACGCAGGGCAATGCCGTGTATGTCTACGACCGGGCCACCCTGACGCAGGTCGCCATCCTGCGGGCGCCGGGCGCTTCCGTGCCTGATCCGGGCCACCACTTTCTCACCCTGATCGACCCGTTTGCGCGCCGCCTCTACACTTGGTCCCCCAGGGTCGGGGCTCCCGCCTCCGGGAGAGATATCGCCGAGTTTTCGCTGACGCCCTGAGCGCCACACCCGCGTTCGTTTCAGTTCGATCTCGTATCCTCACAACACGTTCCTCGCGTTGCCTCAACCAGATTCGAGCCCCCTTTTCATAACTGCCTGCCCCCGGCTATCTTACAAGGCTGTCCCCAGACCACTCCGTACCAGAGGGCTGATGCCTCTTCGCAGCATGACCGGGTTCGGAGCGGCCGAGGGCAAGGCGGGCGGCGGCCGGCTTCGCATCGAGATCCGGACCGTCAACCACCGGCACCTGAGCGTCCAGCTCAAGACGCCCTCCGAGCTGTCGCCCTTCGAGAGCGACATGCGGGAGCGGCTGCGCAAGCATTTCGAGCGTGGGCACGCGACGGTGAGCGCCCGCTGGGTGGAATCGCCCGAGACCGAGGGGGGCGGCGTCGAGGTGGACATCGACCGCGCCCGCGCCGTCGTGAAGGCGCTGCGCGACGTCGGGAAGAAACTGAAGATCAAGGGTGACCTCGACCTCGCCACCGTGGCGCGGATCCCCGAGGTGGTGAAGATCTCGTTCGCCGAGAAGTCGGTGCCCGCCGAGGACGTCATGCCCGTCCTCGACGCGGCCGCGAAGGCCTGTGTGAAGATGCGCGAGCGCGAAGGCGCGGCCCTGGTCAAGGACCTGCTCGGCCGGCTGAAGATCCTGTCCGACAAGGTGGCGCTGATCGGCAAGCGCGCCCCGACCCGGCTGGTGGCCGAAAAAGAACGCCTGACGCGCAACGTGCAGGAGCTGGCGGGGGCGATCGCGCTGGACCAGGGGCGCCTCGCGCAGGAGATCGCGCACATCGCCGACCGGCTCGACATCACCGAGGAGCTGGTGCGCTTCGCGGCCCACGTCGATGCGGTGAAGTCGGCGCTGGGCGGCGGCAAGGACAACGCCGCGGTGGGCAAGCAGCTCGGGTTCCTGCTCCAGGAGCTGGGCCGCGAGACCAACACCATCGGCTCGAAGGCCAATGACGCGCCGATCGCCGAGGCCGTGATCGCCATGAAGGGCGAGCTGGAGCGGATGCGCGAGCAGATCGAGAATCTCGAGTGAAGCCGTTTCCGCTCGTCCTCTCGTCGCCCTCGGGCGGCGGCAAGACGACGATCATGCGCTCGCTGCTGGCGGCCCGCGAGGACCTGGGCTACTCGGTCTCGGCCACGACGCGCAGGCCGCGGCCGGAAGAGCAGGACGGGCGCGACTACTTTTTCCTGACGCGGGCCGAGTTCGAGCGCCGCGTGGCGGCGGGCGAGTTCATCGAGTCGGCGGAGTACGGCGGCGAGCTGTACGGGACGTTGAAGTCCCAGCTCGAGGCGGTGATGGCATCGGGACGCCACGTGGTGCTCGACATCGAGATCCACGGCGCGGCCGAGGTCAAACGGCTCTTTCCGGGCGCGGTGCTGGTGTTCATCATGCCGCCCTCCGCCGACGAGTTGATGCGGCGCCTCGGCGGGACGGCCGGGACGCGCGCGGCGAACCTGGACAAGCGGCTGGCCTGCGCCGTTCAGGAGCTGAAGGAAGCGCTGACGTACGACTACGTGGTGATCAACACCGACCGCACCGCGGCGGTGGCCGAAGTGGCATCGATCCTGGACGCCGAGGAACGGCGGCCGGGGCGCAATCCGGAGCTCGTCGAACAGCTGGCCCAGCTCGGCCGTGAGATCACGGCGTTGCGGGACCAGATCATGCAGAAAGCGGGAGGCTGAACCATGCGGGTCTTCACACCGGTCGAAATCGCCAAGCAGGCGGGCAACAAGTACGTGGGCGTGCTCGTGGCCGCGAAGTTTGCGCGCTTCGTGAACGAGTTTCCGCGTGACCGCTCCTTCCAGTACGAGAAGAAGCTCACCACGACGTCGCTGGAAGAGCTGTCGAGCGGCGCGCTGACGTACAAGATCACACGCCGGCGGCGGCAGGACGCGTGACCGGCGTCGCCGGCCGCCACGTCCTGCTGGGCGTGTCGGGCGGTATCGCCAGCTATAAAGCGTGCATCATCGCCCGCCGGCTCACC
>JAYTEN010000013.1:0-11878 GCA_043735145.1 Gemmatimonadota bacterium
CGCAGGTCGTCGATCCCGTGGGTGTGGTCGGCGTGGTCGTGGGTAAAGAGCACGGCGTCCACGCGCCCGACGCCGGCGGCCAGCAGCGCGAGTCGCAGCTCGGGGGGCGTATCCACCAGGATGCGGCGGCCCTCGTGCTCGACGATCGCGGCGGTGCGCAGCCGCTTGTCGCGCGGATCGGTGGAACGGCACACCGGGCAGGAACAGCCGATCTGTGGCACCCCGAAGGACGTGCCGGTGCCCAGGAGCGTCAGCCGCACCGCGGACTAGACCTCTTCGACCTTCGCCATGTTCGTGGCGCCGGGAACGTCGAAGGGCACGCCGGCGATCACCACCACGCGGTCACCCCGCCGGGCGTACCCATGCCCGAGGATGCGCTCGCGCGCGGCATGCAGCATCGCGTCATAGCGCGGCTGCTCGTCGGTGAGCATCGGCACCACGCCCCACTGGAGCGCGAGCTGCCGGTAGACCTTCGGCTCCGCCGTCACGGCGAGGACCGGCACCGGAGGCCGCGCCGCCGACACCACCCGCACCGTGAACCCGCTCTTGGTAAAGCAGACGATGAGGGGCGCATGCAGCATGCGGGCCGCGGCGACGGCGGCGGCGGCGACGGCGTGTTCGGTCTGGACCGGCGCTTCGTGTTCGCGGTGGCGCTCGTCGCGGCGCTTGATCCCGCCGCCGTCGTGCCGCTCCACCTCGCGGATGATGCGGTCCATCGCTTCGACGGCTTCGCGCGGATACTCGCCCGCCGCCGTCTCCGCCGACAACATGACGGCGTCGGTGCCGTCGAGGATGGCGTTGGCGACGTCGCTCGCCTCGGCCCGCGTGGGCCGCGGCGAGTGCACCATCGACTCGAGCATCTGGGTCGCGGTGATGACGGGCCGGCGATGCGCCACGGCGACCCGGATGAGCCGCTTCTGCGCCAGCGGCACCTGCTCGAACGGCAGCTCGACGCCGAGGTCACCGCGCGCCACCATGATGCCGTCCGCGGCCTCCGTGATGCTCTCGATATTGTGGAGCGCGGTGTCCTTCTCGATCTTCGCGATGATCCGCGTGCTGGCGGGGATGATGGCCCGCAACTCCTCGATGTCCTCGGCGCGACGTACGAACGACAGCGCCACGAAGTCCACGTCCTGCTGCGTCGCAAAGGCCGCGTCGGCAATGTCCTTCTCGGTCAGCGGGGGCGCGGAGACCTGGATGCCGGGAAGGTTCATCCCCTTGTGGCTCTTGAGCTCGCCGCCGTACACGACGGTCCCCGACACCAGCGTCCCGCTGATCCCCGTGACCTCGACCGCGATCAGGCCGTCGTCGAGGAGCACGCGCGCACCCATGACGATGTCACGCGACAGGTCGTACGTGGTGGGGATCTGCCCCGGCGCGGCCGTTTCTTCGGGCGCAAAGGTGACGTGCTGGCCGGGATCCAGATGGATGGGGCTGCTCAGGACGCCGACGCGGATGCGCGGGCCCTGGAGGTCGAGCAGGACGGCAACGGGGCGGCCGGTTTCGGCGGCGGCTTCGCGCACCAACCGGATCAGCGCCGCGCGCTGCTCGGCGGTGCCATGGCTGGCATTGATGCGGGCGACGTCGATTCCGGCACGAACCAGCGCACCCACGGTGCGCGGGCTGTTGGTCGCAGGGCCGAGCGTCGCGACGATTTTGGTGCGTCGTATGGGCACGACTAGAAGATAATCTCGAATCCCACCCGAACGAGCCGCGGCGGCCCGAAGGAGAACAGCGGCTGGTAGTAATCCGCGGCCGCGCGCCGGTACAGCGTCTGGAGCTCGGCGCCCACGATCAGGCCGTCCCCGTTGGTGTCGGCCCAGCTGCGATAGCGGGGCGATTCGTAGGGAATCGGCTCCGGATGGGCATTGTAGGCCCGGGTGGCGGCCGCGTCGATGCCGACATCGCCGAGTCCCGGGGTCCCGGTATCCTTCCGCACGGCGATGACGTTGCGGCGGTTGGTGAGGTTCCGCAGGTCGAGATAGACGGTTCCCCGCACGCCGCCCAGCGCGATCGGCCGGCGCAGCAGCGCGTCGAGCTGGAACTGGGGCGTCAGGCGGTAGCTGTTGGGCAGGCCGATCAGCGTATCGCCCGCGGCATTGGTCCGCGTGTACGGCAGGCCGGTGGCGTACCGTACGATCAGCGAGCTCTCGAGGCCGCCGAGCACATCCACGTTGCCGAGCTTCAGCACGTCGGCGCGGAGCTTCGAGAAGCCGATGGCGGTGAGGCCGAGGCGCCGGTCGTAGTCGAGCGGAAACTCCACGCTCGCCGGAAAGACGGTGTCGGCTCCGCCCGGGGCGATGCGGATGCGGCGGAACAGCTGGTACGCGTTGGTCGCCGTGGCGGTGGCGCTCTGGACCGTGCCCATGACGCGGAATCCCCACCCGTGCGAATACTCGCGCTCGAGCAGCGCCTCGAAGCCCTTCACGTTGCCGTAATCGAGGTTGCCGAAAATCGTCGAGTCGGGGTTGAGACCGAACGGCACCGACGCCACCAGCCCCTCGAGCTTCTTGACGTAGGCGTTGAGGCGCAGGCTGATGCCCGGCGCGGGACGCCCGCGCACGCTGAACTCGAACTGCGTCGCGTTCTCGTACCCCAGCGATGGATTGCCGGCGCGGAACCGCCCGGTACGGGTGGTGTCGTCAAAGGCGGCGTCCACCAGGTACTGAAAGTCCGGTGCCTGCGAGAATCGTCCATAGCTCACGACCACCGTGGCGCCCTTCAACACCGTGGACACCGCGGCCCGCGGCGACACGCCGCCGCGGGCGCGGGTCTGCTGCCCGCCGACGGTGGTGTGCGGGTCAAACCGGTCGAGTCGCACGCCCGCCGTGAACGCGAGCTCTTCCCACCGGAACTGCGTCTCGGCATAACCCGCGAGCATGAGAGGCGAGAAGTCCGCGGCGGTGGGAGGCGTCATCCCGCTGTCCACCGGCAGATAGCCGAGCACGCGCTGGAAAGTCTGCACGCGCTGGTGGATGGCCTCGATGCCGAAATAGCCGTCGACGTTCCGGCCACCGACGTTGATGTCCAGCTGCCCGCGCGTCTCGGTGAAATGATTCCACGCAAGGTCGCCGCGGCCGCCCCCGGTCAGGAAGAAGGCCGGAACGCCGTACGGCGTGTTCTCGGCGAAATCGGGCGTGCCGAATCCGGGAATCGGCGCGAGCGCGGCGAGGGTGTCCTGCGCGCGCGCGATGTCCTCGCCGGCCACGTGGTACCGGCTCCCGGTAAAGGCGCCGAACTTCGGGCCGGGCGTGGTCGTGAGCGGGCCACGAATGAAATCGCGCGAGAAATGCGAGAGCCGCAGATCGCTCACGAACGACCTGCTCGCCCGGGCGCTCGAGGCGTACTGCCAATGGGCAGTGAGGAGGTTGCCCGATACCCGCCGCGCGGGCGCGAACGAGGGATCGTACTTCAGCGACGGCTCGTAGAGCAGCCGTTGTTCGAGCGAGCTGAGTCCGAACAAGCGGATCGTGTTGTGCGCGCCGATCGGAATGCGAAGCTTGGCGGCAAAGTCGTACGTCTCGCCGCGATTATGGGGCAGCAGGTTGGGCCGGCCGATGCGCGGATCGAGGGTGTCGGTCGGCGGCGGAGCATTGACGGGATCGCCATCCAGGCGGCCCACGACGTCGGCCGCAAAGGCGAGCCGGATGCCCGCCGGCAGCGGGCCGTCGCCGCTCACCACGAAGCGGTCGAGACCGTAGTCCCAGCTCGCCGGGAGTTGGCGATCGGTCTCGTAGGCGGCGCGGCCGGTCCAGCGCTCGCCGCCGTCCTTCGTGGTCACGTTGATGAGGCCCGACAGCGCCTGGCCGTAGCGGGCGCTGAAGCCGTTCGTCACCAGCGAGGCCTCGGTGAGCATGTCGACCGGCACGCGCAGGCCGAGCCCGCCGGTGGAGGCGTCGAGCTGGTTCTTCACCGCGAGGCCGTCGATCACGAACGACTCCTGCCCCGCCCGGCCGCCTCGGTAACTCGAGCCCACGCTGCCGGCCGTCAGCGAGATGGCCTCTTCCACAGTGGAGACGGGCAGCCGGCGGATTTCTTCGCCGGTGATGCGCTGGGTCGTCGCCGTCATCATCGGATCGAGGACGATGTCGGGCGTGGTGGTCACGTCCAGCGCGCTCAGGGTATCGATCTGCGTGCGCAGCCGCTCGAGCTGCAGGTTGAGCACCAGGACTTCGCCGGCGCGGACGAGCACACTTTCCCTGCGCATGGGCCGGTACCCGATTTTCAGCGCGCTGACCCGGTGCCATCCGGTGGGCACTTCGCGGAACCGGTATTCGCCGAGGGTGTCGGTGGTCGCGGTGCGCTGGGCGCCCTCGACCTCGACGCGCACATCGGCGAGCGGCGTATTGGAGGCGGCGTCGCGGATCCGGCCGCTGATGATGCCCGCGCCCTGCGCGTGAAGGGGGCCGGCCAGCAGCGCCAGCGCGACGAGAGCAAGACCCGAACGGAAAGGGTTCATGGGACCGTGATGAGGTAAAGGTTGGATGGGTGGCTCACGGTCAGGGAATGTCGAAGAGCCACAGGTCGGATTCCTTGCTCACGACGGTATCGGTAAATGCGCGCAGGCGGCGCTCGACCATGACGGATCTCTCCGCCACGAGGTGCCGGCCCGATGGATCGAGCGCGATGTGCCGGTAGGTGGGAGATCCGATCACCAGCGCGCGGCCGATGTTCACGACCAGCCGGGGCGCGCCTCCGGGCAACGGGACGGCGTAGATCGGTCCCCCGCTGTCAGCCTGGGCCTGGATGCCCCAGCTGGCGTGGAAGTAGAAATGCACGCGCCCGCCGACCACCGCCGCCAGGGTGCCGCCCCCGACCTGCACGTCGCGCGCGATGCCCAGCGCCCCGAAGTCGTACCACACCCCGACCTGCCCGGTTCCCGTGGCGAGCGCGAAGACGCGCGAATCGCCGCCCATGGTGAAATACACGGTATCGCCCGGGCCCGGCGCCAGCGACGAGGCGCCCGCGGTGTTCGGGATGACGGTAGCGGACGCGAGCGAATCGCCGCGCAGGCGCAGCTGCACCAGCTCGATGCCGGTGTACTCGGTATCGGGCGGGATGTCCACGATCGGGGGGCGGTAGCTGACGTACATGGCCAGGTACACCAGCGTACTTTCGTTAGGCCATGCCAGGTCGGACGCGCCAAGATGGATCTGCCCCGACGGCGTCAGGTAGGGAAATGCGCGCAACTGCGTCAGCCGCGCGTCGCCGAGGCGCCCCAGCCACAGCGCGCGAAAGTCGGGGAACAGGATGCGCGGGTTTCCCGATTCGGCTACCAGCGCGACGCGGCCGCCGGCGCTCACCCCGTGCGTCGTGACGGCATTCGTCGAGTCGGCCTCGCGCGCCAGCGACCGGCGGCAGATCTCCCGCATGATCCGTCCGCCCCCTGGGGGAATGAAGGCCAGGCAGCGGTCGTGATCCTTCCGCTCCAGCGGGTGATACGAATACCCGATGGCCGAACCGTCGCGCAGAAACGCGGGCCAGTGGTCGCCTTCGGGATTGAACGTGATGCGCCTCGGTTCGCCGGACCACACCGGCGTCGGCGCGAGCTCCGCGGGGGTGTAGGGCTCCTCGTGCCGGCAGGCCGCCGCGGCGACGAGCGCCCCGGCGAGGACTCGCGTTGCCGCCGACCTCACTGCAGCTCGAAGAGCCACAGGTCGCCGTCGCGCTCGACCACCAGCCGCTTGCCGCTGGGCGAAAGGGCCGGATTGCGATACCCGCCCGTGCCGGGATGCAGCGTCATGGTCGCACCCGACAGCAGCTCCACGACCACGACGTCGCCGCCGAGGTCGTACTGCAGGCGGGGCGTGCCGGGCGGATTGAAGGCGGGACTCAATACCTGCACGGCGCCCCCGACGATCGCGACGAGGCGCCCATTCGACGCCTGCACGCCGCGCGCAATCGCCGTCCCGCCGAAGTCGTAGTAGACCGTCTGCAGCCCGGACGACAAGGCGTGGCGGAAGACGCGGCTGTCGCCGAGGCGGGTGAACAGGATGGCATCGGCATCGGGCATCACCGCGACCGAGCTCGCCTCCACAGTCCCCGGGACGAGCACGGGTCCGTCGCTCGAGTCCTGCCGCATGAGGTTCAGTCCGCTCTCGACCACCGCCCTGCCGCACCGCGGCAACACGGCGTCGATGCACACCGGACCGAGAAATCCCGCGCGGTAGACCAGCGTCTGGTCGCCGGCCCACCGTAGCTGGCTGATGCCGGTGTAGAATACGCCGGCCTGGGTGAAGGGAATCGACTGCAGCACCGTCGCCTCGTCGATGGACGCGAGCGGACCCGCCGCGAGCTCATTGAAGCGCGGCGCGGTGAAGGTGGGCGGCCGGCTGGTCCGCACGAAGGCGACGCGGCCTCCGGCCGTCACCGCCGCGCCGTCGAAGGTGTTGATCGAATCGCGCGACGGCAGTGACGACGCGCACCAGGTGCGCTCGATCCGCCCGCCCGTGGGCGCCAGCGTCACGAGGCAGCGATCGTCGTCGTCCCGGTCCAGGCGGTCGGCGCTGTAGATGATCCCCGACTCGTCAGGCAGCCACGCGGCGTCGCGGTCGACGCCCGGGTTGTACGTCAGGCGGGTCGGGGCGGCGATGGCGAAAGGCCGAGTGCTCCCGGTATCGGGCGTGGATAGCGGCTCGCCGTGCGCGCACGCGGCGAGCGCGGCACCCAGCAGGGCAGCGGCGATGGAGCGAGAAGGAAAGGGCACGCGCCAATCTACCGCAGACGGGACCAGCCGGTGCCCTCGTGCCCAAAATGGAAACGGCCGGGATGGAGCACCTCGGCGAGGATTTCCAGCGAATCCACGAGGCGCGGCCCCGGACGGTGAAAGAATGCGTTCCCATCTGCGACATACACGCGATCGGCTTTCACCGCCGCGAGGGCCGTCCACTCCGGCTTTGACTGGAGCAGGCCGACTTCCTGCATGGTGCGCTCGATGCCGAAGCCGCAGGGAGAAATCACCAGGACGCCGGGGTTGGCCGCGACCAGCGCGCTCCACTCCAGCCACGGCGAGTGCTTCCCCGCTTCGCCGAAGAGCGGCACGCCGCCGGCCATCTCGACCAGCTCGGGCATCCAGTTGCCGGCGCTCATGAGCGGATCGATCCACTCGATACTGGCGACCGTCGGCCGCTCCAGTTTCGCGGACCGGACCCCGATCTCGAGGACGCGCCGGCGCAGGCGCGCGATCAGCGCCTCGCCGCGGTCGGGCACGCCGCAGGCTTCGGCGACGCGCCGGATGTCGTCCCACACGTCCCCCAGGCGATTGGGCTCGAGGGCGACGAGCTTCACCGCGCGCCCGGTCCATCCGCACACCGCGCGCTCGACGTCCTCCGGCGTGACGGCGCAGACCTCGCATTGCGTCTGCGTGATGATGAGGTCGGGCTCGAGCGCCTCGAGCGCCGCCGCATCGACCTCGTAAATCGAGAGCGCCATGGCGAGGCGCTCCCTGACGGCCGTGTCGATCTGCCGGCTGGATCCGCCGGTCGCGAACGCCGGCGCGCTGACGCGCGGCAGGTGCGCAATCGACGGCGGCCAGTCGCACTCGTGCGAGATCGCCACGAGCTGCGACTCGAGGCCGAGCGCCGCGACGATTTCGGTGGCGGAGGCAATCAACGAGACGATGCGCAACGGGGGCTCCAGATTGGGCAGAGTCTAGAATCTAGAATCTAGAATCTAGACGTTATGAAGCGCTTGAAACGGTCATGGCGCCGCATCGCGAGCAGGAAGGGCCCTTCCCGCTTGCCCTCCTTCGCGAGCATGATCGCCGCGAGCCGCCGCTTTTCGGCGGGACTCCAGCGCGCCAGATCGGGGATCAGCGCCGCGACGGGCGCGATGCGCGGCAGGGCGGTCGCGAGGCGCGGCACCCCGAGGGTGCGGGCCAGCCGCGCGGCGATCGTGGGCACGGCCGCGGCTCGGTCTCCGCCAAAGCGCTTTTCGATCAGCCGCGTGACGGCGAGGCCGATCTTCCGGAGATCGACCTGGCGGCAGCGCTCCGGCGGCGTGCCGTCGAGGCTGAGGACCATGTCGCTGCGCGCCAGCCGGCGCAGCATCGCGGGGTCGGAGCGGGCGCCCTTCCGCCGCGCGAGCCGCTCCGCCTCCGCCGCGGCGGTCCGGCGCACGCCGGCGTCCAGGGGCCGGAAGCCGAGCTTGTAGTAGAACCAGAAGGAACCGGCGTCGATCCCCTCGGGGTTCTGCCACCCGACCTGGTAGCGGCGCATGATGAGCTTGCGGGCGCCGAAGTGCTGATGAAAGAGCGCGGCGAGCTGCGTGAAGGTCCACGTCGATTCGCCGGCGCGATACGTCGGGAAGACATTGATCCCGATGTCCGCCTGGTCCAGGACGACGGCGGCATAGGCGTAGCCGATCGGCACGCCGTTCTTGACGAGGATCGCGCCGTAGTCGGCTTCCAGCGTCAGCCGCTGGGGCCGCACCAGGCCGAAGACGATGATCTCGAGCCCCCGGCCCGCGTCGTAGCGATAGGTCTCGTCGCGGTTCGCGTGGACGATCACGTGAAACTCGCGCTCCCGCTGGCTCAGCGCCGCGCGCGCGGCGTCGATGTAGCGGTCGGCGGCGGCGGGCTTCAGCAGCCGCAGATCAGAGCGCGCCTCGAGGACGGCCCGGCTGAAGTCGGGCGGCCGCCCGCTCAGGATTTCGCGATGATAGAAGACCCGTTTGACCGGCAGCCGCGCGTGCGTGATGGAATCGGGCGAGCCGGCCAGGTCCCAGACCAGCGGCAGCGACGTGGACTCGAAGAGGTAGCGCTGCACTTCCGGCATGACGCCGCCGCGCTCGAGCATGCCGAGGAGCCACTGGAGGTCGGTGCGCCGATCACCTTTCTTCGCCAGCGCGATCCAGTCCCACGAGGGGGTGTCGTCGTCGTCGAGGCCCTCGTTCTCGGCCCAGGCCACGCATAACGACAGGACGCCGGCGATCTCGTCCCACTCGTGCCTGCGGTACGCGGGCCAGTCAATGGTCACGGCGCGGCCGTACCGGGAGGCGAGCCACTGCGCCATGCGATAGTTGAAGGGATAGCGGTAGGATGTTCCGGCGATGCCGCTGTTGTCGAGCTCGTCGCGCACCGGGCGCACGCGGCGCTCGAAGCCGGCGAGCTCCTTCAGGGTGCGGCGCAGCGCGGCGGCGTTCCGGGGGAAGGCGCGCGCAAAACAGAGGGCGTCGTGGCGCGCCTGGAGCGCCTCGGCGCGGGTCAGAGGCCGCACTCCTTCGCCACCACTGCGCCGCGGCGATACGCCGTGGTCACGCTATCGCCCTCGCAGGATCTTCCAGCGGTCCAGGACCTGCTCGCCCTGCACCACCCAGTACTCGTCGAACATCGCGGCCGTCAGGCAGGAGTGGTTAGGCATGATGCGCAGCCGTTCGCCGACGGGAAAGCGGCCCTCGATGTCGGCGGCGCGCGGCCCGCCGACGAAGCCGTGCTCCTGCGACGCGTGCTGGAGGTCGACGCGCGGGTCGAGGGAGTCGCCGGTGAGCCCGCGATACAGGGGGCCGAGGCCGCGGCGCAGGTCGGGATGCGGCGGGCCGGCGTCCTTGGACATCGCCAGCGCGCCCGCGTCCACGATGCAGTGCGGCAGCGCCGGCTGGTGCGAGATCACGGTGGTCAGCACGCTGACGGCGACGTCGGCGGGGTCGCACACGCCGCTCGCCGCCTGCATCCAGTCGTTGAAGACGTAGTTGCCGGGCCGCGCCTCGTCGATGCCCTCGAGGGAAGTGGTTGCCGCGAGGCTCGGCGTCGAGCCGACGCTCACCGACGGCACCGTGATCCCCTGCTTGCGGAGCTTGCGCGCGAATGACGTTATGCATTCGCGCTCCTCGGTGGCGATGGCGGCGCGGTGCTCGGCTTCGCGCGCGGCGTAGCTGTTGCCGGCGTGGGTGAGGATGCCGTCGAACTCCAGGTGCGGGCTGGCGGCGAGGCGCTGCGCGAGCGGCAGCGCCACCGGGGCGTCGGGATCCACGCCCGACCGGTGATAGCCGCAATCCATCTCGAGCCACACGTGCAGGCGCAGGTTCGCGGCCTTCGCCGCGGCCTCGAGCGCATCGACGGCTTCGGCCGATTCGACCAGCACGCGGAAGGTGATGCGACGCGCCAGCGCGACCACCTCGTCGAGTCGGCTGGGGATGAGCGGCACCGCCCAGGTGATGTCATCGAAACCGGCGTCGGCAAAATCCCGCGCCTCGACGATCGTGGCGACGGTGATGCCCTGGGATCCGTGCTGCTGCTGGAGACGGGCGATCTCGACGCACTTGTGGGTCTTGATGTGCGGGCGAAGGCGGGCACCCATCGCGCCGACCTTGTCTGCCATGCGCCGGATGTTTCTCTCGAGGATGGATTTGTCGAGGAGGAGTGCGGGGGTCGGAATGTCGGCGATGGTGCGGGGATTGGGCATGACACAAACTAGGGGATGCGGGTGAGATAGGGGAGACAAGAGATGCGGGGGATGCAGGGCCCCATCCCCCCATCCCCCCATCCCCCATCCCCCTATTACTGCCACCCTCCGCTCAACGCACTTGACTGAGACGGCCGTTCAACCCGGACCGTCTGTTTGTAGTCCCGGCCATTGAAGCGAACGGTGACGAGATACACCCCCGGCGCAACCAGCTGCCCCGTTCCGCCGCCACCACCGCCGCCGCCACCACCCTGGGCGCGCTGCAGCCCGTACGCCCGGCCCAGGGTCGCCGGCGTATAGGCGCCCGGTTCTCCCCTCGGTCCCTGCATCGCCGCGACGGCCGCGCGGCCGGCGCTGTCGCGGAAGGCGGCGCGCACGCTGTCCTGCACGACGGTGCGTCGCTGCGCGGTGCGGATGCTGTCGCGCAAAGCCGCAGGACCGAGGGGGTCGCGATTTCGGCGCAGGTCCCAGGTCACGACGCGGAAGGCCGCGTTGCGCGCGCTGGTGTAGAGGGTGCGCACCGTATCGCCCGACGCATCGGTGATCGTAACGCGCACCGTGTCGCCGGCGGGCCGCGCGCCGCCGGCGCCGGGTCCACCAAATCCACCGCCACCGCCACCGCCACCGCCACCACCGCCGCCGCCGCCCGCGATGGCGCCGACGATCGCGTTGATCGGATTGCCACCGGCGGCGCTGTCACCTTCGGCGCCCGGCCCGCCCGGCCCGCCCGGACCACCGGGACCACCGGGACCGCCCTGCCCTCCGCGCCGGCCGCCGCCGCCCGCGAGCTGCGGCGCGCTCGTGTCACCGGCCGTGATGCGCAGACCGATCCGGGCGCCGGGGCCGGGAGTAACCACCTGGAAAAGCTTGCTGCCGATCGAGCCCACACCGCCGCCGCCCGCGCGCGGCGTATAGAGCAGGGCGACATCGGGCGCGAATAGGTGCACCGGCTCGCGCAGGATGCTGTCATTTGCTTCCTCGAGCGGACCGATATCCATGATCCAGATGCTGCGGCCATGCGTGGCCGCGACCAGCGCGCGGTCGCGCGGATGCACGACGAGGTCGTGCACCGGGACCGGCGGCAGCCCGGCATTGAGGTGGGCCCAGCTCGCGCCGCGATCGATGGAGACATAGGCCGAGACCTCGGTGCCGACAAAGAGCAGGTCGCGATTGCGCGGGTCCTCGGTGATCACGAAGACGTACTCGGTGTCCGGCAGCGTCCGGGTGATGCTCCGGAAGCTGCGGCCGAAGTCGTTCGACACGTACACATAGGGCTTGAAGTCGTCGTCGCGGTGGCCGTCGAAGGTGATGTACACCGTGGCCGAATCGAAGGCCGACGGCTCGACCCGGCTGGTCCAGCGCTTCGGGGGCAGTCCCGGGAAATGGCCCGTCAGATTCTCCCAGTTCACGCCGTCGTTACGGGTGAGCCAGACGTTGCCATCGTCGGTACCGGCGAAGAGGAGCCCCGGCCGGATCGG
>JAYTEN010000014.1:0-13887 GCA_043735145.1 Gemmatimonadota bacterium
GTGGTCACGGATGCCGAGCCGGTACCGGGCTCCCAGAAGAAATGCTCCCGGAAGGTGCCGATGGTCGGACCCGCGAGATTGACCCACGCGGTATAGCCCTTGTCGGGTGTCGATTGCGCCGCGGTGGGCGTGGTCGAGTACACGGCGAACACGGTGCCGCAATTGCCGCGGCACACCGCCGAGACGTACTGCGGCCGGTCGGAGTAGTCGAACTCCGTGATGTTGAGGATGATCGCACCGGTGCTCTGGTTGATCGTCGTCTTGACCTTCTGGATCAGGTAGTTGGGCAGCCGCTCGCGCCGCCGCTCGACGCGCGCCGCTACGTCCACGATCGACAGGTTGGTCCCGCCGGAGTTGGCGACGATGATGGTATCGGCGTTGCCGCCGAGGGTGTCGCGCGGCCAGAGCGCCATGCCCAGGGGCCGCGAACCGACCGCGATGCCGCCCGCCACGAAGGTGCTCGTGGTAACGCTGAATACCTCGACGCGGTTCAGCGCGAGGTTCGACATGTACAGCTCGTTGCGGTTGCGGTTGTAGATCGCGTCCGCGATGGAGCCGCCACCCGGCAGGGCGAAGGTTTTCCCCGCGACGGTGGTGACGGTGTCCTTCGCCGCGCCCGACGCCGCGGTATCGGGCACCGCGGTGGTCCCGTTGAACGACGAAAGTCCGCGGTTGCCGATCGAATCCTCGGCGAACGCCTCGATGGTGACGAGCCGCGGGAACGTCGTGATGGTGTCGAGCTTGAGCTTCATCCGCTGGATGATGTCGGTCTGGCTTCCGCCGAACGATACCGAGTCGGCCGCGACGACGACGCTGCTGCCCACCCGCCGCGCGATGAAGCCGATCTTCCGGATGCCGCTCGCGTCGGTCGCGTGTACCGTGATGCTGTCGTCGCCTTCGACGCGCGGGGTCACCGTGAACGTGACCAGCGGGGGCGACCGGTCGGACGCCGAACTCTGGATCAGGACCGCCACGCCCGACGGCGACTGCGACGGATCGCCGGTCGAATCGCTCGCGAAAGCCGACACCGTGAGGGTGCCGAGCGCCGTGGCGGCGGGAATGGTCAGGGTATCGATGAAGCGCACCGTGTCGGGCAGCACGCCGGTGCCCGACGTCGGGATGATGATCGAATCGCGGCGCGCGAGGACGCCGGACGTGGACCAGCCGATGACGCGCACGCCCTGCGGATCGTCGGCGAAGACTTCGATGACGATCTGCTTGCCCACCGAAGCCACCGCGGGCGGATTGCCGGCGGGACGCACGATGGTGAGGCGCGGGCCCTGCGTCAGCCGAACGCTGAGGGTATCGGCGCCCACGGCGCCGCCCGAGTCCGTCGCGGTGACGATGATAAGTGCCGTCTCGGAGGTCGAGTCGGCCTTCGACACGTAGATGAACCGCGACATCGTCGTGTCGGCCTTCGCCGGCGTGAACGCGAAGGTGCGCGTGATGAAGCGCTGCACCACCGTATCCGTGCCGACCGCTGCGCTACCGCGCTGCGATACGCCGCTGAGCACGATCTTCGCGACGCCGCCGGTGTTGTCACTGGCGCGGAATGTCACCAGAACGCTGTCGCCGATCCCGACCGGGAAGTTCGCGGTCGCGGGCTGGAGAATCGTGACGCCGGGCGCGCCGGCGACACCGCCGCCACCGCCACCACCGCCGCCACCGCCACCACCGCCGCCGACACCCGTGCCATAGCGGCCCTGCTCGCCACACTGCACCAGCGCCACCGAGCCGACGGCCAGGGCGGCGAAGCGCGTGAGACGCACGAAGCTGCTAGCGAATTTGTGCACCCGTCCCCGCAGTCGAGAGATCGTCCACAATGTGTGGCGTGACGAGAATCAGGAGGTCACGCCGGATTTCCCGGTTGCTGCGGAACCCGAATAGCGGACCGATCACCGGGAGGTCTACAAGAAACGGGATACCGCTCTTGCTTACCGTGATCTCGGTCACGCTGAGTCCGCCAATAACCGCCGTCTCGCCGTCGCGGACCAGCAGCTGCGTCGTCGCCAGCTGCGAGCTGAACACGGCGCCGGTCTCGGACAGGGCCGACGGCGTGACCTGCGAGCGCTCGGCGTGCACGATCATGAGGATCTCGCGCGTGCCGGGCACAACGTGCGGCGTGACGTCGAGCTGGATGCCCGTCTTCTTGAACTGGGTCACGGCCCGGGGCGCCTGGTTGCCGGTGGTGGCCGCGCCGGCATCGATCTGCCGCACCGGCGTTTCTTCACCCGAGAAGATCTGGGCCGGCCGGTTGTCGGCGACCGTCACCGACGGCTCGGCCTGGAGGTCGGCGAGCGATACGCTCTGGAGCGCCTCGAGGAACGAGGTAAGCGTGAAATTTCCGAGCACCGTCGCGTACACCAGCTTGAGCGCCGGGCTGCCGTTGCCGAGCTGCTGCGAGGCGTTGGCCACGGCGGCGACCGAGTTGCCGCCGAGATTCACAAGCGGGTTCGCGGTGGTGGTCGAGCCGCGGCTGGTCGCCGGGATGAGGTCGGTATAGAACTGGTTCGCGCTGCTGAGGTCGTAGCGCAGGCCGAGGTCTTCGATCTCGGTGCGGTCGACGAAGACGATGCGCGCCTGGATGGCGACCTGCGGCGTGCGCTGGTCGAGGGCCATCAGGAAGGTGTCGATCTGCGGCAGCCGCGAGCCGAGCTCGGTCACGATGATCGAGTTGGTCACGGTATCGGCGACGGCCTTGCCGCGCGAGCTCATGATGCCCTGTACCGCGGGCTGGAGCGATGCGACGCGGGCATAGTTGATCGGATAGATCTTGGTGCGCGTCGGCTCCGAGGAGTCGGCGGCGGCGATCGCGGCGCGCGTCGCGACGCGGAGAATGCCTCCGGGCAGCGACGTGATGGCGAGGCCCTGGCCGTCGAGAATTGCGTTGAGGGCGCAATCCCACGGCTGGTCGCGGATTTCGGCCGTGACTTCGCCGGTGATGCCCGCGCCGAGCACGATGGAGCGGCCCGAATGCGCGCTGAAGGTGGCGACCACCTCGGGAATGCTGGACCGGTCGAAGGTCACGCGGATCGGCGTGCCCTGGCAGACACCGAACTGCTGGAACGGGGCCTGCGGCGCGGGGGCCGCAACGGGATCGGCAGCGCGTGTCGCCGCGGCGGCGGGCGGCGGCGTGAACGGCCGCGCGACGCGCGACGCCGTCATGCCCGGGGCCGCTTCGGGCGCGGGGGCGACCAGGTGGCTCTCGCCCCGCTGGCCGTCGGTGGACCAGGCGGTGAAGGTCGCGCCGCTCGCGAAGCCGACGCGGACGGCGGACTCTTCCTTGCGCACGTCGTAGTCGCGCGCGCTGTCGAGTTCCACGACCACGCGGACGATGTCGGGACGGAACTGCGCGTACCGGACATTCCGGATGCCGGCGCGGTTCACGCCGTCATACAGCGTGACCGGCGCCGCCAGGCGGGCACCCACCAGGTCGACGACCAGCCGTGACGGATTCACGAGCGCGAAGTCGGAGACCTCGACCACGCCCCGCACGTCGATCACCAGCTCGGCGCGGTTGGGCGAGGAGAGGACGCTCACTCCCGTCACGTCGGCCGTGGTGGAACGGCCTCGCGCGGGCGCGGCCGCCATCAGCGCGGAGACAGCCAGCAGGACACCAGCTGGACGCAGGAACAACGGGACGCTCTTCATCGATTGACCCCCGGTCGCTGGAGCGTCAGCACTTCCTGGCGCTCGAAGCCGAATTCTTCGATCTGGAAAACCACCTCGTACGGGCGGATCTGGATCACCCGCAGGCGGCCCAGCGATTCACCCACACGCAGGCGGTGCGGGTTGGTGGAATTCTTGTCGCGCACCACGGCGATGCTGCGGCCGCCGCGCGGATCAAACAGGATCGAGACCACGCGCAGGTCGTTGATCGTCATCTGCGCGGATGCATCGGTGAGCAGGCTCGCGAACGGATCGCGCGCGCCACCCTGGTAGTTGTAGACCTCGCGGTTGTAGCTGACCGCCACCACCGTCGAGTCGAGCGTCGTGTCACGCGGCGGGCGCTGCGGCGCGGCGTGGCGCGGCGCGGCGGTGCGCGCGGGCGACTGCTGCGCGAATACGGGCGTCGCGGCGAGGGCCAGCGCGATCATCATGACGGGCGCTCTCATCAATGGGCTCCCGGCGCGGGATGCGCGGCGGGCGCGGCGGGAGCGCCGGCCGCAGGACGACGGGGCTCCACCGCGGCCGGCTTCACGTAGGTCCGGATCTGGAAGCTCGCCACCAACAGGCCGCGCCTCGTCAGGCTGGTATCCGCCGTGGGCGACTGCACGCGCTCGAGATGCACGTCGTACGGCACGATGATGCGCGGCAGGCCGGCGATATCGGACAGGTACTCGCCGATCTGGTCGTAGCGACCCGTGACCTGGACGCGCGCGCGCTTGGTATCGAAGGGCGCGCCCGACTCGAGGTTGGCCGGCACGATGTTCACGACGTTGGCGCCGCGGACCTTGGCCCGGCTGGTGATGTCGTCGAAGAGGTTCGGCATTTCCTCGCCGGCGGGCACGAGCTGGCGCATCATGTCGAGGCTGGCGCGGTACTCGGCAAGCCGCCGCTCGAGCTGCGCGACCGCGCCCTGCGCCACCACCTTCTTGGCGTTCTCGACGAGCACGTCGAGCGAGTCGATCTGGCGCTGCAACGAGTCACGGGACTTGTTGAGCTGGCTGATGCCGCGCACGCTGCCGATCGGTGTGCCCGACCAGAGGAAGTAGAGTCCGGCCACGGCGAGGATCGTGAAGACCACCATCAGCTGGCCGCGACGATCCTGGGGGAAAATGGCCATCGCGCTACCTCCCCGACCGAGTGGTGCCAGAGCGGTAGCCCTGGACCAGCGAGGCCGCGAGTGGCTGCATCGTCAGGAGCGTGGTGTCGGGCTCCTGGTAACGCATCCTGATCACATAGGTGAATACGTCACGGCCGCGCTCGTTCACGACGGCGGTCGAGACCTGCGTCGCGCCCTGGAGGAACGGCGACTCCTCGAGGTTGCGCACGAACCGCGTGATGGCCTGCACGTCGGCCGACTTGCCGATGAGCTGCACCGACACCGTCTGGTTGCCGGAGGAATCCTCCGTCACCGGCTGGCCGGCGACGTCGTCGAGCCAGGTGTACGGCGGCAGCGCCTTGGTGACCGCGTCGAGAATGTGCGGCCAGATGTAGCGCTCGCGATCGATGTTGCGGATCACGGCGATCTGCTGGAGCAGGGTATCGCGCTTGGCCTCGGACTCATGCCGTGTCTTGAGCACCGCCTGCATGCGCCGCGCCTCGCGTTCCGACGCCCTGAGCCGCGGCTCGAGCGCCTGGACCTTGGCGCGACGGGGCAGATAGAAGAGCCCGACGCCGATGGCGAAGACCAGCCAGAACCCCACGCAGGCAATGAGCCAGGGGTCCTTGATGGCCCCGCCCATCGCCTTGAAGTCCGGCATCTGGAAGCCGCCGCCCTTGCCGCCACGCTTCTTCTTGGCGCCGGGAAGCAGGTTGATTTCAATCACGTGTGCCTCGCCTGCCTCAGGCCGACCGCAGGGCGAGACCGACCGGCAGCATCAGCAGCGGCACGATCTCGTCCATGGGGAGTGCATCGAAAACGCCATCCTTCACCTTGATATTCTTGATCGGATTCGCCTGCTCGACCGGCACCCGCAGGCGGTCGGCCAGCACCGCGCCGAGGCCGGGAATACGCGAGCCGCCACCCGACGTGTAGATCTTGCTCATGCCGGCGCCCCCGCGGCTGCCGGTCTGGAGGAACGCCGCCGCGCGCTCGATGCCGACCGCCATTTCCTCGCCGCGGCTTTCGACGTACGGATCCAGCACCTCGGACCGTTCGAAGGCCTGGAGCAGCTTGTCGGCGTCTTCGGCGGAGAGGCCGCGCTCGCGCTGGAGATCTTCGCGGAACTTCCGGGTCCCGATGGCCAGGTCGCGCGTGAGGATCGGCACACCGTCCTCGAGGATGTTGATGTTGGTGACTTCGTGCCCGATGTTCAGCAGGCCGATCATCCCGTGCATCTCATCGGGATAGTTGACCTCGAGGGCGTTGTGAAGGGCGAAGGCGTCCACATCGATGACCGACGCCTGGAGACCCGCGTCGCTCAGCAGGCCGGTCTTGCTCTCGACCAGCTCGCGCTTGGCGGCCACCAGCAGCACGTTCATCTGGAGGCCCTCGGCGTCGGGATCGAGGATCTGGAAATCCAGCTCGACGTTTTCCATGTCGAAGGGCACGTGCTGTTCCGCTTCCCAGCGGATCACTTCGCGCGCATCGCCTTCCTTCATCCGGTCCATCTGGATCTTCTTCACAATCACGTCACGTCCGCCGACGGCGGTCACCACCTGCTTCTGTTTCACGCCGCCCGTGACGAAGAGACCCTTGATGGCGTCGGCCACGATGCCGGGATCCATGACTTCGCCTTCGACGATGGCGTCCGCCAGCACCGGCGTGATCGCAACCTTGATCAGTTCGGGCTCACCAGACGAGTGGTCGATGACCACGAGCTTGATCAGCCCGCTGCCGATATCGAGTCCAACCGTCTTCTTGCCGCGTCCAGGAAAGCGCATAGATACCGTCAGTTCCGGAAGATGGGTTTCAAGGGCTTCTAGGATAGGACAGACGCCCTTTGTTTGTCAAGAAGATACTTGAAGGGAGGTGGCAGAAGTGGTGTGATTTCGGTCACTTACAACTTTCGGAACTCTAGAAAATCGGGGCGCGCGGAGACCCCCTGAGCACCATCGGCCATGCCCGTCCCAGGGCGGCCGCCCCAACCGCGCAGGACGAAAACACCACCGCCGGCTGCGTCGAGCTATATCCTGATGCAGTAACGAGTTGAGAAGCAACCACGGCACCATGAATCGTCCCGCCTGTGCCCCTGAGAATCAGCGACCCTCTGATGAGCACCAGCCCGGTCACCTCACTGCCACCGTCCAGCGTAAGGTCACCTTCGACCACAACCAATCCCGTGAGCCGGCTGGCCGAAAGGGCGAGATTTCCCGGCCAGTGCTGGCTTATCAGCGAGTCCCCTCCGCGCGGCACCCGAGCCACCCAGGCCAGGACATCGGCCCATGACCGGTTGCCAAAACGCAAGAAAACCGAGTCGCTGGCGCCTGACTGTTGTATTACTGTCACGATAGTGTCAGTAGTTGCGGGGCAAGTCCAGCCCGGCGGCGCCCGGTCGACCCCGTCGATCCGGGCGATGAGAGTCGGATCCAGCGACCGCACCCTCGCCGCGGCCCGTTGATCGAAATCGAGTCCGCGCAGCCGCGCAACCGTCATCAGGGCGCGCGCGGCCGAAGAGTCCGTGGCGACCGCGCGCAGCAGGAAGAGCGCGCGGTTCAGGCGGCGCACTTCGACCTGGACGGTCGCCCCGGGCGAGGGGGTGACGAGCGATGTCATGACGGCGCCCGGATGCAGCGAGTCCATCAACGCGGGATTCCACCCCACCAGTATTTCCGACAGGGCGGATGATGCCGCCGTCTGCGTGCGCAGCAACGCCGCGGCATTGGCACCGGCGCGACGTTCCTGGAGAGCGGCAAAGAACCCCGCGGCCGTCAGCGCGGCCAGCAGCACCAGCGCGAACAGCACCGCGACGAGGACAAAACCGCGCCGCATCAGGGCCCGCCGACGAGAATGCGGATCAGCGCCGAGTCGCGCGTCGCCGCCGGCAACGGACCGGGCGCGAAGGGACGCTGGTCGAGGACGCGAATCCGCGCTTCGGCCAGCACCGCCGAATCGGGAATTGCGGTCGTCCCGAGCGCGGCGTCACGCCAGGTGAAGACGAGTCCACCGACCGGCGCGAGGGGACCGGCGATCGGGCTGGTCGCCGACCAGCCGCTCACCGACGGAGTACGCACGCCGAGCCACCAGAGCCCGGCCGCATCGCGGTAGCGACGGTATTGCGCGATCTCGAAGACACGGACCGGGGCGCCGATGCCGATGCCGGCGAGATCCGCCGCGGGCGCGCTGACGCCGATGAGCGTACCGGCGGCGCCGCCGGCACAGGTACCGCGACGCGCCACGGTCACCGGCCCGGCGATCCAGCGGTCGTCCGATGTCGTGAGCTCGTCGCCTTCGCGAAAGACCAGGGCGCTGTCGCGCGCGGGATCGGCCGCGCGCAGCTGTGAGAGCAGCGAATCGTCGAGAACCAGCAGGCCTGGCGCGGGAATGGCACACACGATGCCGAAAATCCGCTGCGCGCGCAGCACGACGTCGCTGTCGCTGATGGCGAGCAGATCGCCAGTGCCCGGCGCTTCGGCCTCGAGCTCGGCACGCAGCACGGCCGCGCTGGCCCGAAGATTCTGGCGCAAGCCACGCGATGCCGCGAGCGCGCGCGTGGACCGCTGCCCCGCGACCAGGCTCGCGTCCACCGCCGCGATCAGGGTGAGCGAAACGATCAGCGCCACGAGACACTCGGCGAGCGTCATCCCGCGCCGGGTCACGGCGGACCCGCGCACGGGATCAGCGCATCGTAGCGCGCGGCGCGCGGGCGGCTGTCGTGGATGAAGGTGACGACGACACTGGCGCCCGCGAGAGCTCCAGGCGCCGCCGACCACCGTTCGGCGATGGCTCCCGCCGCGGTCCCCGCCGACGGAGCGGCGCAGGCGGTGAGGCGCAGGAGCGCGAGCCGCGACGCGGCGGCTTCCGCCGCCTCCGCCGTGCGCCGGCCCAGCAGATCGAGCCGCTGCACCGCGCGCTGGGAGGCGACGAGGGCGAGAAGGCCGGCGGCGAGGAGCACCGCGGCGACCATGCATTCGACCAGGGAAAAACCTCGCGCGCGCATGGGCCAGGATGGCACCGATGCGCGCGCGGGCGATAACCGGATCAGCGCGGCGCGGTGCGCCGCATTGCCGGACTACTGCGTGATTTCAGCCCAACTTCGCTGGCTCACGAGTCGTCCAGAGGCGTTACCCTGGAGCGCCCGGGTGATGGCGCAGGAGGAGTACGTCAGCACCGCGTTTCCGAGGACGGAGTTGAGCTCGAGGTCCACGTCGGCGGCCATCAGGCCTCCGTTGAAATGTCCCCCGGTCCCGCTCGAACTGAAGTGACCGCGTATGATGACCGGGCCGTAGAACTCGAATCCGCCCGACACATCGATGTCGCCATCCACGAGCAGGATGCCCTGCCCATAGCCTCCGGTGAGCTTCAGGTTGCCCGTCACGTGAATGATCGGAAAGTAATTGTAGCAACCGACGATGCTTCCGCCCGTGCGATACGGCTCGCCCCAGTTATCCATCGTCGAGGTGGTACACGTTGTTGCCGTCCCGACGGGGCCGACGCCGTTGAGCGGGCCGGTATTGCCGACATAAGTCTTGGTGGCCATGGCGACCAGCTCGTTGTAGTCGGTGTCGCCGTACTTGAAGAAGGTCGAATCGTTGATCGACGTATCCTGCTGGATCTTGGGAGTGCCGATCAGGCAGCTGAAGCCCCCGCAGCCGCTGGTCGTGATCTGCGTCGAGTCGCGCGTGAGCACCGCGGCCAGCGTGTCGGTGACGGCCGGACAGGCCCAGCCGCTGACGGTGCTGTTGCGTCCGTCGATGAGGGACGAGCCGCCCAGCTTGAGCTGGGAGCGCGTGGTCAACGAAGCGCGAAAATTCATCGCCACCGTGAGCAACTTGGTCACGGCGCCCACGGTGCGCTGCGACGCGCCCGACGGATCGGTGCCGGTGGTCCGGATCAGGTACAGCTCGTTGTTCAGCCGTCGCACCCACGTCGTGTAGGAACCGCCGTTCCCGGGCAGGGAGCCGTTGACACTGGTCGAGTTGCCGACGGTGAGGGCGTTGAACGACCCCACGGTGGCCCAGTTCGCCAGGGTGTTGTTGAGCCCCGCCTCGGCGGCGCCGAAGGCCCGCTGGTAGGTCTGCGTGTTCCGCCCGACCGTCATCTCCGTCCGCGAGGCGAAGAAGGCGCCCGCGATCAGGGCCGCGATGATGACCAGCGCGAAGATGGCGCCCACCAGCGCGAAGCCGCGCTCGTTTCGTGATGCCGTCATGGTGATGTCCCTTTCGACTAGTTACGGACCGCGACCCGAACGGTCAGCGAGTCGCTGTAGGCGCCGGTCGCATGCCCGGCGGACTGGATGGACGACGAGCTCAATCCCCGAACCGTGATGCCGATCGACCGGACCAGCGCCGCCGTGACGGTGGCCGTCCCGGTCGAGTCGTAATAGGCGAACTTCACTCCGTCGTTAGGCCGCATCGGACCCGCGACGGGCGACGTGGTGGTCCACGCGCCGCTGACGTTATTGCGGATTCCCAGCCACCAGATGCCGCTGCCGCCGTCGTAGAGGCGGTAGTTCACCGTCTCGAAGGCCCGGACCGGCGCGCCGATGGTGACGCTGTCCATCTGCGTGAAGAGGCCGCCGGCCAGCCCGTTCAGGGCGATGCGGGTGCCGGCGGTGCCGTCGGCGCAGTTCACCGCGGCGGTGCCCGAGACCTTGCCGCGCAGCCAGCGATCGTCGCTGGAGCGGTTGGCAAGACCCTCGCGGAAGATGAAGACGCTGTCGCGCGACGGGTCGATGTTCCGGTACTTGAAGAGCGCCGCGTTGTTTACCACGATGCGGCCCAGGATGAGGTCGGGGACCGAGCAGATGATGCCCAGCGCGCGCATGGCGTTGATCGTCACCGCGGTGTCGGTCATCTGCTGGAGATCGCCCCCGACGGCCGAGATTTCGCGCATCTCGCCCGACAGGATCAGCGCCGCCTCGCGCACGTTGGTCTGCACGTCGTTGATGACGCTCTGCGATCGGTAGAAGCGCTGGTTGGCGAGCAGCAGCTTGTAGGCCGCGCCCAGGATGACGCCCGAGATCACCAGCGAGATGATCAGCTCGATGAGGGTGAAGCCGCGCCGCGCCCGCGTCATGTGGCCCTCGGGGCGCAGGAGATGTACGCCACGTACGTGGAGGTGCGCGTGGTGCGCCCGGACGGGTAGCTCACGTTGACGGTGACGGTGTTGAGCAGGCCCGCGGTGGTGACGGTCCAGGTCTCGGTGAACTTGCCGGTGGTGGCGCTGCCGGTCGAGGCGATGGAAGCGCAGGGGGTCGCCGTCAGCAGCTCGATGCGCGATTCCGCGACGGCGGCCGAGCCGCCCTGGCGTCCGCCTTCGGCTGTCATCCGCGTGATCGCCGCCGACGACGCGGCGATGCCGAGCACGCCCACCGTCAGGATCACCATGGCGATCATCACTTCGGCGAGGGAAAATCCGCGTTCGTTCATCGTATGAGCCGTCCCGCTGAAGAAACCGCCAGTGTGTCGGCGAAGGTGCCCTTGGTCACAATGATGGCCGTGACCCCGGACTCGACCCCGAGGCCGCGAGGCGTGAACGCCAGCGTGTCGCGGGTCGGCGATGTCACGAACGTGACACCGAAACGGCTGGCCAGGCTCTGCACCCGTCCGACGGTGTCCACGCCGGTGCCGATGACCTTGTTGGCCACGACGACCATGGTGCCCGCCGCGCGATCCATGACCAGTCGCGACACCCGGCCGCGCTGCACCGCCGCCTGCTTGGTCATGCCGTGCAGCGCTGCGATCGCGTCCATGGCGCCGCGCACGTCGGACTTGGTGGTCGAGGTGCGGAAATAGGGCAGCGCAAACGCCAGCATCGCGCCGATCAGCACGACCACCATCATCATTTCGACGAGCGTGAAGCCGCGCCACGGTCTGCTGTCAGAGGTGTTGGACATGTTTCCTCGGTAGAAGGCAATCCATGTGCCACTTGCTAAAGCATTGATTCGTAAGCGATTGGCGAAAGCATCCGGCCGCGGTGCGCGGTGGATCGCGCAAGGAAACTGCAACAGATTGCGCTATTCGGTAATGCCCAGCTCCTTCAGCTTGTAGAAAAGCGTCCGCACCGAAATACCGAGCATGTCCGCTGCCCGGCGACGATTGCCGCTGGCACGCTGAAGTGCCTCGCGGATGACGCCCGCCTGGGCCGCGCCCGCATGCTGCTTGAGCGACAGCTCGCCGGCACCGGCGCCGCTGGCCGGCCCGGCGAGCCGGGCCCCCAGTCCCGCCGGAAGATCGGCGGTGGTGATGGTCGCATTGCGCGACAGCACGACCGCGCGCTCCAGCGCGTTGGACAGCTCGCGAACGTTGCCGGGCCAGTGGTGGTCGAGCAGCAGGCGCAGCGCGTCAGGATCGATCGCCGGCGCGGCGATGCCGAGCCGCGAGGCGTGCTGCCGCGTCAGTGTCTGGATCAGCGCGCGCAGGTCCTCAGGCCGGTCGGCCAGCGGGGCCAGGCGGATGGCCACGACGTTCAGCCGGTAGAAGAGGTCCTCGCGGAACCTGCCGTCCTTCACGTCGGCCTCGAGGTCGCGCGCCGTGGCCGCCACGACGCGCGTATCCACGCGCCGGCTCTTCGCGTCGCCGACGCGGCGGATCTCGCCGTCCTGGAGCACGCGCAGCAGCTTGGCCTGGAGCGCGGTCGGGAGGTCGCCGATTTCGTCGAGGAAGATGGTGCCGCCCTCGGCCTGCTCGAAGAGGCCGCCGCGGTCGGCGATCGCGCCGGTGAAGGCGCCCCGCACGTGGCCGAACAGCTCCGATTCGAGCAGCGCTTCGGGGATCGCGGCGCAGTTCACGGCGACGAAGCGCCGCTGCGCGCGGGGCGAGCAGCGATGGACCTCGACGGCGACGACTTCCTTGCCGGTGCCGCTGGGCCCGGTGATGAGCACCGTCGTCGGGTGTGGCGCCACGCGCCTGGCCACGTCCAGCGCGGCGCGCATTGACGCCGACTCGGCGACGATCCCGGCCGGCGTGCTGGTCGCGCCCAGCGCGGTGCGCAGGTGCTCGACTTCGCGTCGCAGGCCCTCGCGCTCCTCCGCCTTGCGCAGCACCAGGATGACCTCGTCGGCGCGGAACGGCTTCGCGATGTAGTCGTACGCGCCCTCCTTCATCGCCGCGATCGCCGATTCCTCCGAGCCGTAGGCGCTCATCATGATCACGAGAGCGGGGCCGCCGGCCGCCTGGTAGGCGCGCAGGAAGGCGAGGCCGTCCATGGTGCCCATGCGCACGTCGCAGAGAATCACATCGAAGGGGTCGGACGCGGCGCGCACCAGCGCGTCGGCGCCGCTGCGCGCTTCGGCCACGTCGTGGCCTTCGTCGCTGAGGACGAGGCGCAGCGACTGCCGCACCGCGGGATCGTCATCCACCACGAGGAGTTTCACTGGCGCAATGGCGGCAGCGTGACGATGAAGGCCGCGCCACCCTCGCGCGCGCGCACCACCTCGACGCGCCCGCCGTGGTCCTCGACGAACCGGTGCACCATGGCCAGGCCGAGGCCGGTGCCCTTGCCGGGCTCCTTGGTGGTGAAAAACGGATCGAAGACCCGCGTGGCGAGCTCGTCAGGCACGCCCGGCCCGCTGTCGGCGACGATGACCTGCGCCGCCCGCACGCCGTCGGGCACGCCCGGGAGCCGCTGCGACGGGCGGCGCCGCTGCCGCATCCCGCCGCTTTCCTCGCTCCGGCGCGGGCGGTCACCGTCGGTGCGGCGCTGCCGGGGCTCGGCGTCAGGTCCGAGCACGGCGGGCGCGACCGTGACGGACACGCGCCCGCCTTCGCCGGCGGCATCGACCGCGTTGAGAAGCAGGTTCACCAGCACCTGCTCGAGCAGGGTGCGGTCGCCGTGCACCGGCGGCGTGGCGGGGTCGGCGAACGACGTCACTGCCGTGGTGCGCAGCACCCCCTGCGCGCGGAGCAGCGCGACCGCATTGGCAACCACGTCAGGCAGCGCCAGCACCTCGCGGGCCTGCACCTGGGGGCGGGCGTACGCGAGCAGGCTCCGCACGATCGCGTCGATGCGTTCCGACTCCCGCTGCATCGCCACCACCACCTCGGGCTCCGCGCCGCGGCGCCGGAGGACCTCCAGGTAGTTGCCGATCGCGGCGAGCGGATTGCCGATCTCGTGGGCGA
>JAYTEN010000015.1:0-3581 GCA_043735145.1 Gemmatimonadota bacterium
ACATTCCGGTATTTCTGGCCGGCGGCCTCAAGCCCAACAACGTGCGCGCGGCAATCGAGGCGGTGCATCCCTTCGGCATCGACGTCTGCTCGGGCCTGCGCAGCGACGGCCAGCTCGACCCCGCGAAGCTGTACGACTTCATGTGTGCGTTGCGATGAGAGGGCGGCCCCTGGGGCCAGCGTGGAGAACACGTGACCGAACGGCGTGATGTTCTGAAGACGGCGGCCGCGGCGGCGGCCGCGGCGGCGCTCGCGCGGCCCGGGACGGCGAGGGCGCAAGGCCCGACGACGCTGTTCGCGGCGCCGCCGATGGAGCGGGTCCGGATCGGATTCGTGGGAGTGGGCGGCCAGGGGTCGGTGCACGTGGAGAACTTCTTGACGCTCGACGGCGTCGACGTGAGGGCGATCTGCGACATCGTCCCCGGGAAGGTCACCGCCATGCAGGACCTCGCGGTCCGCGCGGGGCAGCCGCGGCCGGCGGGCTACGATCGAGGTCCGCGCGACTATGTGCGGATGATCGCGGAGCAGGAGCTGGACCTCGTCTTCACGGCGACGCCGTGGGAATGGCACGTCCCCATCTGCCTGGAGGCGATGCGCAACGGCAAGCACGCGGCCACCGAGGTGCCGGCGGCCTACACCGTCGAGGACTGCTGGAAGCTGGTCGAGGCGGCGGAGCGGTATCAGAAGCACTGCCTGATGATGGAGAACTGCTGCTACGACCGGCGCGAACTGCTGATGCTCAACCTGGTCCGGCAGGGCATCTTCGGCGATCTCCAGCACGGCGAGTGCGCCTACAATCACGACCTGCGCAGCGTGAAGTTCTCCACCGACGGCGAGGGGCTGTGGCGGCGCGCGCACGCGACGCGGCGCAACGGCAACCTGTATCCGACCCACGGCCTCGGCCCCATCGCCCAGTGCATGAACATCAACCGCGGCAACCAATTCGACTACCTCGTGTCGATGTCGAGTCCCTCGAAGGGGCTTCAGGCGTGGCAGCAGGAGCACCTCGCCGCCGACGATCCGCGCCGCGCCGAGCGCTACGTCCTGGGCGACGTGAACACCACGCTGATCCGCACGGTGCAGGGGCAGACAATCACCCTGGTGCACGACACCAATCTCCCGCGTCCCTATACGCGCATCAACATGATCCAGGGGACGAAGGGACTGATGCAGGGCTGGCCGGACCGGATCTACGTCGAGGGCCGCAGCCAGCGCGCCGATGTGTGGGAGCCGCTCGACCGGTGGTTCACGGAGTTCGAGCATCCCTTCTGGCGATCGGAGAGCGTTCGCACGCGCAGCGTCGGCCACGGCGGCATGGACTGGCTGGAGGACTGGCGGCTGGTGGCCTGCCTGCGGGCCGGGCTGCCGACCGATCAGAACGTCTACGATGCGGCGTCGTGGAGCGCGATCTGCGAGCTGACCGAGCGCTCGGTGGGGCACCGGAGCCGGGCGATGGACATCCCGGATTTCACGCGCGGCCGCTGGCGGAACACGCCGCCGCTCGGCGTGATTGAAGCCTGAGAAAGAGTTCGGACACGAGAGTCTAGACGATCGCGTTTGACCTCGGCGTTCATGGAGTCGTCCAGATTCTCTCGTCCAGATTCTGTCTTTGAGAGGGATCCTGAATGCACCTAGCGCCCCTCGATCTCGTCGTCATCGCGGTCTCGATCGTCGTCTCCTTCCTGCCGGCGCTCTTCTTCTGGCGCCGCGCGGGGCAGAGCACGGCCGAGTTCTTCACGTCGGGTCGCGCCGCGCCGTGGTGGCTGATCGGGGTCTCGATGGTCGCGACGACCTTCAGCACCGACACGCCGAACCTGGTGACGAACCTGATCCGCGAGCGCGGCGTCTCCGAGAACTGGGTGTGGTGGGCGTTCCTGCTGACGGGCATGATGACGGTCTTCTTCTACGCGCGCATGTGGCGGCGTTCGGGCGTGCTGACCGACCTCGAGTTCTACGAGCTGCGCTACTCGGGCAAGGCGGCGACCTTCGTGCGCGGATTCCGCGCCATCTATCTCGGGCTCTTCTTCAACTGCGTCATCATGGCCACCGTGAATCTCGCGGCCGCCAAGATCGCCAGCGTCGTGCTGGGCTGGCCGCCCTCGCGCACGCTGCTGGTCTGCTCGGTCATCACGATCTTCTTCGCGTCGGTGTCGGGCCTGTGGGGCGTGCTGGTCACGGACTCGATCCAGTTCCTCATCACGATGACCGGCACGTTTGCCGTGGCGTACTTCGCGCTGAAGCAGCCGGAAGTCGGCGGCCTGGCCGGCCTCCTGGCGAAGGTGGATCCGGCGAAGATCAATCTCATGCCCGACTTCGGCGACTGGTCGGTCGCGCTGTCCGTCATGATCATCCCGCTGACGGTGCAGTGGTGGTCGGTGTGGTACCCGGGCGCCGAGCCGGGGGGCGGCAGCTACATCGCGCAGCGGATGCTCGCGGCGCGGTCGGAGAAGGACGCCGTCACCGGGACGCTGCTCTTCAACGTGATGCACTACGCGCTGCGGCCGTGGCCGTGGGTCATCGTGGCGCTGGCGAGCACGATCATCTATCCGCAGCTCTCCGACATCGCGCGCGCCTACCCCAACGTCGAGCCGCGGCTGATCGGGCACGACATCGCGTATCCGGCGATGCTGCGTTTCCTGCCGACGCCCTTCATCGGGCTGGTCATCGCGGGCATGCTGGCGTCGTACCGCTCGACGATCGAGACCCACCTCAACTGGGGCACGTCGTACCTGGTGCACGACCTGTATCGCCGGTTCATCAACACCGGCGCGAGCGAGAAGCACTACGTCGGCGTGGGCCGCCTGACGACGGCCGGACTGATGATCATCGCGGCGTTCACCACCTACGCCCTCGGCACCGCGAAGGAGGCGTTCGAGCTGATCCTCTCGGTCGGCGCGGGCACGGGCCTGCTGTACCTGCTGCGGTGGTTCTGGTGGCGGGTGAGCGCGTGGAGCGAGATCGCGGCGATGGTGAGCTCGTTCCTGGTCGCGGTCGGATTCTTCGTGGCGGGAAAGATGGGCGCGCACATCCCGGCACACATCTCGCTCCTCGTCACCGTCGCGACGACGACGCTCGTCTGGGTGTCCGTCACTTTCCTGGCGCCGCCGGCCGATCGCGCGACACTGATCAACTTCGTGAAGCTGGTGAAGCCCGCCGGGCCGGGGTGGACCGACATCCGCCGTGAGGCGGGAGTGGAAGGCTCGCCCGACAGCCTGCCGATGGCGCTGCTCAGCTGGGTGCTGGGCTGCACCTTCGTGTACGCGGCGCTCTTCGGGGTGGGGAGCTTCCTGTACGGCCGCACCTCGCAGGCGATCGTCTGGGCCGTGCTCTTCGTAATCAGCGGTGCAGGGCTCCTCAAGCTCGTGCCACGCATGTGGGCGCCGCGCGCGTGATCCCTGACCGTGCGCAACGGGCGGGCTATAGCGACGCGATGATGTCTTCGAGTTCCTTCGACCGTTCGGTCAGCGACACGTAGAGCTGCAGCTGGGCGCGGGCGCGGCGGAGATTCTGGTCGCCGCGGGTGTCGTGATAGTAGCGGTCGCCTTCGAGGTAGTCGGTCATGAACCGCAGGGCCTGCTCGAG
>JAYTEN010000016.1:0-5142 GCA_043735145.1 Gemmatimonadota bacterium
GCTGCGCACCCTCGGTGAGAAGCGCGCGACGCTGCCGCGCGAGCTCGGCGACTTTCTCATCGAGTTCTCGATATCGCTGCACAAGCACGCCACCTATCCGCTGGGGCATCCGATCCTCGCCCCGGCCGCCGAAGCCGTCGCGCGCCGTCTGGACAGCCTCCTCCTCGAGCGCGGCACCCTCTCCCTCGGCGTCGCGCGCGACCAGCTGATCATCGAAGGCGTCGCGACCGATCCCAAGAACCCCGTCCTGAAGGATCTCGCCGACCGGCTGCACCGGCATCATCTCGGCGCCATTTCGTTTCACCGGGGCGTCTCCCCGCTGGAGATCGAGGAAGCGCTGAAGGTCGTGGCGAGCGACGCCGACCGCGGCTCCGAGCCCGTCGGCTTGCGGCCGGCAGAGGAGATTCCGCACTGGAAGCATCTCCAGCTGTTCCCGCTGACCTTCGACCGCCTCGAGCTCGTCGGCGGCCCCGAAGCCGTCGAGGGCGACCGTGACGGCTCGGCGATCACGCAGGGACGCGGCGCGCTGCTCTGGGTCGGCCTGGCCCGCGCCGCGCTGGCGGCGGAGGAGGTGAAGAAGCCCGAGCCCAGGATGCCGGAGCCGCACGCGTTCCGGCCTAACGTTCCGGCCGCGGCCCCGCTCAGCGAGGACGAGATCGACCGGGCGCTCTCGGAGGTGAAGCCGGCGGAGCTGGAAGTGTCCGGCGTCGAGCCCGCCGCGGTGGCGAAGGCCATCGAGCAGCACGAACGCGGGACCGCGTACGACCAGGTGATCGTCGGCTACATGCTCCAGAGCGCGGAGCTGCTGAAGCAGGGCGGCGCCGGGGCCCTGGCCCTCAAGAAGAAGATGAGCCGCCTCATCACCTCGCTCGACCAGAATACGCTGACGCGCCTGATCGAGATGGGCGGCGACCACCGCCAGCGGAACAAGTTCATCCTCGACGCGACGCAGGGGATGTCGATCGACGCCGTCATCGATCTGGCCAAGGCCGCCACCGGCACCGGCGCGGCGATCTCGAACTCGATGCTGCGCATGCTGAAGAAGCTCGGCCAGCACGCCGAGCGCGGCTCGGCACCGCGGCGCCAGATGGCCGAGTCGGCGCTGCGCGAGCAGATGGCCGAGCTGGTGCAGGGATGGGAGCTCGCCGATCCGAACCCCGACAGCTACGCCGCCGCGCTGCAGAAGATGTCGATGTCGAGCCCGGTCCTGGTGACGGCCGACGAGGCCGCCTTCACGCCCGAGCCCGAGCGCATGGTGAAGATGGCGATGGAGACCGGCGGCATCGGGGACGCCCTCGAGCGCGCGATCGGCGACATCGTGGCGCGCGGGCGGATCCCGGAGCTCGTCACCATGCTCGAACAGGCGACGAAGGAGAATCCCGCCATCGAGCGGGTGCGCGCGCGGGTCGAGGACCCCGAGATGCTGCGCGCCGCGCTGGCGGCGCAGCCGGTGGACTTCGGCCTCGTGGACCAGCTCGTCGTCGCGCTCCGTCACCGCGCCGCCGCGCCGATGCTCGACGTCCTCATCGCATCGGATTCGCTGACGGTGCGGCGCGCGCTCATCGACCGCCTGATCCGCATGCCGGACGACGTGCGCCCGCTGCTGGCGGCCTTCGTCGGCGACGAGCGCTGGTACGTCCAGCGCAACATGCTCTTCATCGCCGCCGAGCTGCCCGGCATGCCGCTCGCCCTCGACGCGTCGCCCTACCGGCAGCACCCGGACTGGCGGGTGCGCCGCGAAGCGCTGCGGGTGCTCTTCCGCCACCCCGACGACCGCACGCGCGCCATCTGCACCGCGCTCAGCGACGAGGACGAGCGCGTGAAGCGCCTCGCGCTCAACGCGGTGGTCGAGGGCGGCTGTCCCGAGCCGGCGATCCCGATCGTGATTTCGCTGGCGTCGGACAGCGAGCTCGACAGCGACATCCGCGTCGGCGCGATCCGCGCGCTGGCCACCCGGGGCGGCCCGCTCGCCATCGACGCGCTGCTCAAGCTCACCGAGATCCGTCGCCGCAGCATCATCGACCTCGTCTCGGCCACCGCCGCGAGCCCGGAGCAGATTGCCGCGGTCGCGGCCCTCGGCGCGTTCCGCGCCGAGAGTCGCGCCCGCGAGCGGCTCGATGCCATCATCCACGGCCGCGACGCCGTCCTCGCGAAGACCGCCGCCGACGCCCTCAAGGGAGCCTGATGCACTCGGAGCTGGTGCCCCTCGCCGTCCGCTTCCTGCACGCCTTTGCCCGGGCGCTGTCCACCATGACGCTGTACCCGGACGGGCACCGGGAGCGGGAGGGCATCATCGACATCGCGTACGAGAACCTGCGCGCCGTGCAGGCCATGGATCGGCGCGCATCGTTCTCCTTCCTGGGCGACGAAGTGATCCTGGGGCAGCGCCCGATCCGGGAGCTGCGCGGCTGGGACTGGAGCCAGCGCCTGGCATCGGCCGGTATCCAGCGGCTGCAGTTCGAGACCGAGGTCACGCGCGAGGAATTCGAGGGCTTCATGAGCGAGGCGCTCGCGCGGCTCACCCTGTCGATGCTGCAGCAGCAGCCGACGGACAGCTCCGCGGGCACGTCGGGCAACATCCGCTTCGGGTCGGTCGGCATCCGCGAGATGATGCCCGAGCCCGATATCGAGACGGCGACCATCGAGCTGTCCCTCACCGAGGAGGCCCAGACGGTGCAGTGGCTGCACGAGGAAGCGTCGCGTGACGGTGGGCTCCAGCTGAACGAGGTCAGCGCCGTCGTCAGCTCGCTGGCGTCGGCGATGCATGGCGACCAGGCCATCGTGCTGCCGCTGCTCCAGATCCGGCGCTACGACCAGTACACCACGACGCACTCGCTCAACGTGTGCGTGCTGGCGATGGGGCTCGCGGAGTGGATGGGCTTGGGCGCGCGCGATGTCCGGGCCTTCGGCACGGCGGGGCTGCTCCACGATATCGGCAAGATCAAGATCCCGAGCGAGATCCTCAACAAGGCGGGCCGGCTCGAGCCCGAGGAGCGCCAGATCATGAACGCCCACCCCATCGAGGGGGCGAAGATCATCATCGGGTCGGAGGAAAAACTGGATCTCGCGGCGGTGGTGGCCTACGAGCATCACATCATGATGAACGGTGGCGGATACCCGACCTTCGATTATCCGCGCGACTGCCACCAGGCGAGCAAGCTGGTGCACGTCTGCGATGTGTACGATGCGCTGCGAACCAACCGGCCGTATCGCGCGGCGTGGGGCTCGGGAAAGGTGCTGGCCTATCTGGAGGAGCGCTCGGGAACGGAATTCGATCCCGACGCCACGCGGGCGTTCGTGAAGATGATGTCGGAGTGGGAACCCAAGCTGGCATCGATGGAAGGCGCCGAGCCCGCCGCCGCGACCGCTGCAGCCTCTACGCCTTCGACACCTTCTTCACCTTCTTCACCTTCTTCACCTTCTTCTTAGTCTCACCTTGCGGCGGAAACGGACTCCACAACCTTCGCCAGGTCCCGGTCCGAGACCTTGCCGTGGCCGTTGGCCGCGCGGGCCAGGTCGGCCTGCGCCACGATGCCGACCGCCTTGCCGTTCGCGTCGATGACGGGGACGCGCCGCACCTGCTTCTCCGCCATGATCTTCTGAACCTTCTCGACATCGTCATCAGCTCCGCAGCAGGCGGGGTCCTTCGACATCACGTCCCGCACCGAGGTCTCGCTGCCACGCCCGGTCGCCACCGCCCGCATCACGATGTCGCGATCGGTCACGACACCGATCAGCTTCCCGCTAACGCCGTCCTGCACCGGCACGCAGCCGCAGTCGTGCTGTTTCATCATCGACGCCACGTCGCGAAGTGTCTGGTCCGGCGTCGCGCACGCCGGGCTTCCCGTCATGAGTTCACTGACCTTCATTACAACCTCCCTGACACAGTGTCCGGCCTCCAGGGCCTGGAAGCCGCGGTCGTTATACACCGCTGAGGCCGCAACGCCCACCGGGGAGCGACCCGAGTTACGCGCCGGGGTTTGACAATCCCGCACTATCATTCTATTATCCGCATAAGCGGATACTAGATACCCGAGAGGTTCTCCTGGGCACCACGATCGTCTCACGACTGCAGTCCCTGGCGGATGCCACGCGCAACCGCCTGTTGCTGCTGCTCGAGCGCCAGGAGCTGACGGTGACGGAGCTGTGCGCGGCCCTCCAGCTGCCGCAGTCCACGGCGAGCCGCCACCTCAAGGTCCTCGCCGAGGACGGCTGGGTGGTGTCGCGCGCCGACGGCGCGAGCCGCCTCTATCGCATGGCCGCGGCCGACCTCGATGCCGGCGCGCGCCGGCTGTGGCAGGTGGTGCGCGAGCAGATCGCCGGCACCCCCGCCGCCCTGCGCGACGCCGAGCGGCTGCGCGGCGTGCTGATGGACCGGCGCGCCGATTCCGAGGCCTTCTTCGCCTCGGCCGCGGGGCAGTGGGACCGCCTGCGCACCGAGCTGTTCGGCTACCGCACCGAGCTGCTGCCGCTGGTCGGCCTGCTGGATCCGGACTGGGTGGTCGCCGACCTGGGCTGCGGCACCGGGCACCTCGCGGCGATGGTCGCCCCGTTTGTGAGCCGGGTCATCGCGGTGGATGCGTCGGCCGCGATGCTGCGCACGGCGAAGGCGCGCATCGGCGTGCTGCCTAACGTGGAGATCCGCAAGGGCGAGCTGGAGACGCTTCCGGTGGATGACGCTTCCGTGGACCTCGCCTGCCTGGTGCTGGTGCTCCCCTATGTCGCCGACCCGGCCGCGGTGATCGCCGAGGCGGCGCGGTCGCTCAAGCCCGGCGGGCGATTGCTGGTGACCGACCTGATGCCGCACGAGCGCGCCGAGTACCGGCAGTCGATGGGGCACCAGCGCCAGGGCGAGAGCGAGACCGAGATGCTGCGCTGGCTTGTTGAGGCCGGCCTCGCGAGGGGCCGCTACCTGCCTTTGCCGCTGGCACCCGATGCGAAGGGACCGCGGCTCTTTACCGCCGCGGGCATGAAAGAATTGATGCCGCAGGATTCCATGAACCCGACGAGGAGCTGACCGTGGCAAACGCAATGCTGGTGGCGCACCCCTTCGACGCGATGCGCGAAGCGGGCCGGGAGCCGTTCAAGGTGAAGGACATCACGCTCGCCGACTGGGGCCGGCAGGAAATCCGCCTCGCCGAG
>JAYTEN010000017.1:0-8506 GCA_043735145.1 Gemmatimonadota bacterium
GCGACTGTAGCGGCCCTCCTCGACCGCGATCTTCCGCTCCCGCGCCACTTCCAGCACCCGCGCGCGCCCCACGCCGGGCAGGATATCGAGCTCGAGCGACGGGGTGCACAGGGTTCCGCCCTGCCAGAAAAAGACGTTCGTCACGCACCCCTCGGCGAGATGTCCTTCGCCGGTGAAGAGGAGGGCCTCGTCGGCGCGGAAGGGGACGACGCGGGAGCGCGCGCGGTCAAAGACGTCGCGGTCCGTGGTCTTGTGCGGGTACGGCTCGTAGCGGGTGCCGGAAAAGACGATCCGCATCGGTCCGGCCGGCGGGACGGCGCGCGTCTCGATCCGCTCGCCCCGATCGTCCATGGTCACCCGCACGATGGCGTCGCCGGCGTGCCGGTGGGCGGCGACACGCGACTCGAGTCCGGGCGCCGGCGCCGGCCGGCCCAGCGCCTGGCACGACGCCACCAGCCTCGCCAGGTGCTGGGCGAGGAACGGCGCGCCGCCGTTGCGGATGCGGATCGTTTCGAAGAGACCGAACATCAAGAGACGCCGAAGGCTTCCCGCATCGCGGCCGCCTTTCGAAGGGATTCTTTCCATTCGCGCTCGGGATCCGAATCGGCCACGATGCCCGCCCCCGCCTGGATGACCGCGCGGGCGCCCCGCACCACCGCCGAGCGAATGAGGATGTTCCACTGCCCCGCCCCGCCCTCCCACCAGCCTAACGCACCAGTGTACATTCCGCGAGCCACCGGCTCCAGCTCGGCGATGATCTCCATGGCGCGGATCTTGGGGCACCCGGTGATGGTGCCGCCGGGGAACATCGCCGCGAAGGCGTCGAGGGGCCCGCGGCCGGGCGCCAGCCGGCACTCCACGTCGCTCTCCAGGTGCATCACGTGCGAGTACTCCGACACGTGCGCCAGCGCGCTCACCCGCACGGTGCCGTACTCGGCGACGCGGCCGAGGTCGTTGCGCGCCAGGTCCACCAGCATCACATGCTCGGCCGATTCCTTGCGGTCGGTGCGAAGCTCGTCGCGCATCGCCGCATCGGCGGCCGGGTCGCCCGTCTTCTTGCGGGTCCCGGCAATGGGCCGCGCCCGCGCCATCCCGTCACGTACCTCTACGAGCAACTCGGGCGAGCCGCTGATGAGCTGCCAGGCGCCAAAGTCGGCCATGCCCATCCAGGGGCTGGGATTGATCGTCCGCAGCCGGCGGTAGACATCGAAAGGCCGCTCGCGCACTTCAACAAGGTGGGCGACGGAAAGATTCGCCTGGTAGATGTCGCCCGCCCGGATGCGGCCTAACGTCTTCCTTGCCGCTTCCTCGAAGGACTCCTGAGACAACGAGCGTTCTGGGAGGCTGAAGCTCGAAGGCGGAAGCGGGCTTGAAGCGGCAAGGCCCGCGTCCTTGTCGCTCGGGCTCTTGCCGCGACTTTTGCCTTCCAGCTTCCGCCTCCCCGTCAGCCAGGCGGCTTCCGCCTCAGGGCCCAGAAAAGAAGGCGAGCCATCAGACGAAAGCACAACGCGGTTGAGGGGTCTGAACAGATCGACCAGCGGCTGCTCAATCATCGGCTCGCGCCGTGCCGCGCCGCCCGGCAAGCCGAGGTCATAGCCGATCGCGCCAAACCAGCCATCGCCCGGACGAAAGGATTCGAGCGTGCCGACGACGGCGGCGGACCACGGGATCGTCAGGCGCTCCGCCGCCCCCCACACCAGCATGCGGGTGCCGGCGCCCGTCCCGTCCTCGAGGAGGATCCAGGGGGGCGCCAGGCGGCCGGCAATATCCAGCAGTTGCGAGTCCATCGTTGTCTGCGACATTTACGGCTCACGCCCAGGGGGTACACGGTGCCGCTCGTCCGATGCGCGAAGCACGGCAGGGTCTACGACGACACGAAAGATGCAGGGTGCTCGGTCTGCATGCAGGAGGCGGCGATGCCGCGGGCCCCGGGCGGAGCCGGCAAGGTCGTCGAGCCCGACCTCGAGGGCGCCCAGTCCAAGGGCCGCCTCATCCTGCTCGGTCTCGTCGTCGCCATCGCGGCGCTGGTCGGCGGGGTGTACTGGTACAACTCCACCCACAACGCGCAGACCCGCGCGCAGGGCACGCGCGACTCGCTGCGCGCCCTCGGCGCCGCGCCGGCGGCCCCCGACACCACCCGCTACTCGGCGCCCGGAGATCTCGTCCCGATCCGCCGGGCGCGCGCGCTCAAGGCGGGGCTGGAAAACATGCTGCACGGCAGCCGCGCCGGCGTGCTGGGCTGGGCCGAAGGCGTGTACGACACCGCCGCAACCGAGCGCGCGGAGAAGCGGCGCGCGAAACAGTACGCGGACTTTGTCACCCGCTGGCACGCGCGGCTTGATGCCATGACGCGCAGTGGGAGCGAATTCCGCTACGCGCCCGGCGTGCGCTACACCGAGCAGATGGACAACGTCACCAACCAACTCCAGGCGGCGCTCAGCGTGATGCGGGACATGGTGCGCAAGGACGTGGCGAAACCGCGAGCCGTGCGCTCGGCGGACCTGACGGCCGCGGCCGGTTATCTGCGGGCCGCCGGGACGATACTGACGAACCTTCCCAGATAGCAGGGGGTAGCAACACGGACTTCTTCAGGTGAATCCGCCGCACTTTGCGACTTGCCTTCCCTGAGATAGACGCCGCCGGCAGCATCCCCCGCTGCCTTTGAGGAGTCCGGAGCACAGATGCCATCCCCAGCAAGACACCAGGGCCCTCGCCGACTCCTGCTGGCGGGCGGCATGCTGTTGGCTGCCGCCGCCTGCGCGGGAGATCGGACCGGACCGCCGCCGCCCCTCGGACCTTCCAGCGCGCCATCCATTGAAGTCGGCGCGAACGTGCGGACGCGCGCGGGTGAGCCCGTCACCATCGCCGCGGCCATCGCCGACAGCGGAGGCAGCTCGGCCGGGCCCTGGACGTACACGCTGTCATGGGGCGATGGCGCCTCGACGACCGACAGTATTGCTACGGCCGGCACGGCCGGCGCGACACACACCTATGCCGCCGAAGGCAGCTACGTCGTGCGCGCCCAGGCCACCAACCGCGCTGGCGGCCGGGGCGTGGACAGCCTGTCGGTCACGGTTGATCCCGCGATCGTCATCGCGGGCGCCGGCGACATCGGCGCATGCGGCCTGCCGTTCGCCGCGGCCACGGCTGATCTGCTGGATGCCATCCCGGGCACCGTGTTCACTCTGGGAGACAACGCCTACCCTGACGGCTCCGCGGCCGACTTCGCCAACTGCTACGACCCGTTCTGGGGGCGCCACAAGGCGCGCACGCGGCCCACGGCCGGCAATCACGAATACAACACGCCGGGCGCGGCGGCCTATTTCGCCTACTTCGGCTCGGCAGCTGGCGATCCGACGACGGGCTACTACAGCTACGATCTGGGCGACTGGCACCTCATCGTGCTCAACAGCAACATCGGCATGGCGGCCGGCTCTACGCAGGAATCCTGGCTCCGTTCGGATCTCCAGGCGCACCCCTCGCGCTGCACCCTCGCCATGTGGCATCATGCGCTCTTCAGCTCCGGGACCAATCACGCGTCCGGTCTGGCATCGCTGCCGCTCTTTCAGGCGCTGTATGCCGCCGGTGCGGAGCTGGTGCTGGTCGGACACGAGCATAACTACGAGCGGTTCGCGCCCCAGAGCCCCACGGGGACGCTGGACGTGAGCGGCGGCATCCGGGAATTCGTGGTCGGCACGGGGGGCGCTCCCCTGTATGCGTTCGGCACCGTCGCGGCGAACAGCGAAGCGCGGAGCATGGTGGATCATGGCGTGTTGCGTCTGACGCTCCGGTCCAGCTCGTATGCGTGGGAGTTCCGCGCCACCGGCGGCAGCGCGTTTACGGACTCCGGCTCCGGGACCTGCCACTAGCGGGCGCGATCCCTGCGGGCCGGCGCGATTGCGGCTAGTATTGCTGCGAATCGTCCCGCACCAGGAGCAGAGGGATTCATGGGGAACGCGCTCGCAACACCCGGCGCCCGGCTGCGCCGCACCTGGGCCGCGCTCTCGACCAAGCCCGGCGGCAAGTGGCTCTTCGGGCAATTGCTCCGCCTGATGGTCCCGTATTCGGGCGCCGTTGGCGCGCGGGTCGAGGCCCTCGATCCCGGCTACGCGAAGCTGGTCCTGAGGCAGCGCCGCGGCGTCGAGAACCACCTCAACTCGGTGCACGCGATCGCGCTGGCCAACATCGCCGAAATGGCCAGCGGGCTCGCGATGCTCACGGGGCTGCCCGACACGGTGCGCGGCATTCCGACGCGGATTTCCATCGAGTATCTGAAGAAAGCGCGTGGCGTCCTCACGGCCGAGGCGCGCGTCGCGGTGCCCACCGTCACGGGCGACATGGAGTATGTGGTGCAGTCCAACGTCACCAATGAAGCCGGCGAGCAGGTCGCGACGGCGCAGGTCACCTGGAAGCTCGGCCCCGCGCCGGCCACCCGATGACCGGGCCCGACGCACCACGCACCACGCACCACGCGCCTCTCGAAACAGCCCTCACTCGAGACGCCGGCATCGACGTCCCGCTCATCTGCGGCGCCATGTATCCGTGCAGCAATCCGGAGCTGGTCGCCGCGGTCTCGGCCGCGGGCGCGATCGGGATCGTGCAGCCGATCTCGATGACCTACGTGCACGGGCACGACTACCGCGCCGGGCTGCGGCTCATCCGGACCATCACCGACCGGCCGATCGGCATGAACGCGCTCATCGAGAAGTCATCGAAGGCGTACATGAACCGGATGGCGCAGTGGGTGGACATCTCCCTCGAGGAGGGCGTCCGCTTCTTCATCACGTCGCTCGGCAATCCGCGCTGGGTGGTGGATCGCGTGGCCGCCGCGGGCGGCAAGGTCTATCACGACATCACCGAGCGGAAGTGGGCGCTGAAGGCCAGGGACGGCGGCGTGCACGGCCTGATCTGCGTGAACAGCCGCGCCGGAGGCCATGCGGGCGCGAAGACGCCGCCGCAACTGCTCGACGAGTGCGGCGACCTGGGGCTGCCGCTGGTGTGCGCCGGCGGGATCGGCGACGAGGCGGATTTCGTGGCGGCGCTCCGGCTCGGCTATGCCGGCGTGCAGATGGGGACGCGCTTCATCGCCACCACCGAGTGCAACTCGCGCGCCGACTACAAGCAGGCCATCCTGGACGCGAGCGAGGACGACATTGTCCTCACCGAGCGGGTCACGGGCGTCCCGATCGCCGTGATTCGCACGCCGTACATCGAGCGCATCGGCACCAGGATCGGACCGATCGCGCGCTGGCTCTTCCGCGGGCGGAAGACGAAGCACTGGATGCGCACCTTCTACGCGCTGCGGTCGCTGCACAAGATGAAGAAGGACTCGGTGACCGGGTCGGGCACGGGCGAGTACTGGCAGGCCGGCAAGAGCGTGCACGGGATCGAGAGGATCGAGAGCGCGGGCGGGATCGTGCGGCGATTCAAGGATGCCGCGGTGGCGGAATCGGGACGGGAGGGCCCTGCCGACCCAATTCCGCCGTGTATCAACATGTGATACATTATCTCACCATATGATCATGCCTCGTCCCGGCACCCAGGCCGTCAGCCGCGCCGTCGGCCTGCTGAAGGCGTTCACCGACGCCCGGCCGGAGTGGCGTCTCGCCGATATCGCCCGCGAGGCCGGACTCCACCGCGCCACCGTGCACCGGCTGCTCGGCGCCCTGGAGCGTGAAGGGATGATCGCCCGCGACGAGTCCGGCGAGCTCTACCGGCTGGGACCGGAAGCCATCGCCCTGGGCGCGCGCGCGGTGCGTGCCACCGACCTGCGCGGCTCGGCGCGCGCCGAGCTGGAATCCCTCGCCCGGATCACGGGTGAGACCGCCACGCTCGAAGTGCCCGTCGGCACCGACATGCTGATCCTCGACGAAGTCCTGGGTCCCGCGCTCGTCGGCGCGACCGCGTCACTCGGCACCCGCTGGCCCATGAAGCGCACGTCCACCGGCAAGGCGGTCCTCGCCGCCCGGCGCCGCAAACCCGACGCCGAGAGCCGGCGCGGCTACGCGGTGGCCAGGGAAGAGCTCGAGCGTGGATACTCCGCGGTCGGCGCCGCCATCCTCGACGCCGCCGGCGTGCCGATCGCCGCCATCAGCGTGGGCGGCCCGACGATCCGTTTCCCCGCCCCGCGCATCCCCAAGCTCGGCGCCATCGTACGCGACGCTGCCACTCGTATCTCCGCCACTCTTGGCCACCGGGAGCCACGGTAATGACCGTCCGACGTACGACGCACGACGCACGACGCACGACGCCATGCTGAAGCACACGCCGTTCCACCCGCGCACCGCGGCCCTGATGGAATCCCAGATGTGGCGCCGGTGGGCGGGATACATGGTCGCCAGCTCCTACGAGCTGCTGCACGACCGCGAGTATCACGCGATCCGCAGCTCGGCCGCGCTGCTCGACGTCTCGCCCCTCTACAAGTACCTGATCACCGGCCGGGACGCCGCGCGGCTCCTCGACCGCATCGTCATCCGCGACGTCGTGAACGCGAAGGTCGGCCAGGTGCTCTACACCTGCTGGTGCGACGCCGCGGGCAAGGTGATCGACGACGGCACGGTGTCGCGCCTGGGCGAAGCAGTCTTCCGCCTAACAAGTGCCGAGCCGGCGCTGCGGTGGCTGCATCTCAACGCGAGCCGCCTCGACGTGCGGATCGAGGACGTGTCGGAATCCACGGCGGCCCTCGCGCTCCAGGGCCCAAACGCCCGCGCCATCCTCCAGGCCCTCACCGACACCGACCTGTCGGCGCTCCAGTATTTCCGGGTCGCGCCCGCCACGCTGAAGGGCGTCGCCGTCGAGATCTCACGCACCGGCTACACCGGCGACCTCGGCTACGAGATCTGGGTGCATGCGGCCGACGCGCTGCCGCTCTGGGACGCGCTCATCGAGGCGGGCTCGCCGTACGGCATCGTGCCGACCGGCATCCTCGCCCTCGACATGGCGCGCATCGAGGCCGGGCTGATGCTGCTCGACGTGGATTACGTCTCGGCCCACAAGGCGCTCATCGAAGGCCAGAAGTCGTCGCCCTACGAGCTGAACCTCGGCTGGGCGGTGAAGCTCGGGAAGGAATGGTTCAACGGCAGGGAGGCGCTCGCGGCCGAAGCGGCACGCGGGCCCTCGTGGCAGTTCGTCGGCATCGACGTGAGCTGGGAGGCGCTCGAGCGCCTGTACGAGGAAGTCCACCTGCCGCCCCGCCTGCCGGCCATGGCGTGGCGGGTGAGCGTCCCGCTGTACTCCGATGGCGCGCAGATCGGCTACGCGACCAGCGGCGTCTGGTCGCCGCTGCTGAAGAAATACATCGCGCTCGCGCACGTCGAGGCGAAGTACGCCGCGCCCGGCACCCGGGTCGCGATGGAAGTCACGGTCGAGCACCGGCGCAAGCAGGCCGCGGCGACTGTCGTGGAGACACCGTTCTTCAACCCCGACCGGAAGCGCGCCTGATGGCCACCACCCAGTACGACGCGATCGTCATCGGCGGCGGGCACAACGGCCTCATCAGCGCGGCCTACCTGGCGCGCGCGGGCCGCAAGGTGTGCGTGCTGGAGCGGCGCGAGCGGGTCGGCGGCGCCGCCGTCACCGAGGAAATCTTTCCCGGCTTCAAGTTCTCGATGTTCTCGTACGTGGTGAGCCTGCTGCGCCCCGAGATCATCCGCGACCTCGAGCTGCCGCGCCACGGGCTGCACGTGCTGCCGCTCGAGAGCACCCTGACGCCGATGTTCAACGGCGACCATCTCGCCACCTGGGCCGACCACGACCAGAGCCGCGCCGAGCTGTACCGCCATTCGCCGCGCGACGCCGAGGCCTACGACGCGTACGGCCGGTTGATGCACCATATGGCCCACGCCGTGAAGCCGATCCTCGGCATGGTGCCGCCCGATCCGACGTCGCTGCGCCCCCGCGACCTGAAGGGCATGCTGGAAGTGGGCAAGCACTTCCGGTCGCTGGGCGCCGAGCAGTTCCACGCCATGTTCAAGCTCATGACCATGTCGTCGGCAGATTTTCTCGACGAGTGGTTCGAGACCGACGTCCTCAAGGCGACCAAGTCGGCCAGCGGGATCATCGGCACCTTCCTGGGTCCGCGCTCGCCGGGCACCGCCTACGTGCTCCTGCACCACTACATGGGCGAGCTCGACGGCGTCTTCCGCGCCTGGGGCTTCGCCAAGGGTGGCACCGGCGCGATCAGCGAGTCCATCGCATCGTCGGCCCGCAGCCTGGGCGTGGACATCCGCACCGGCGCGACGGTCGCGCAGCTGCTCGTGAAGAACGGGCGCACCCTGGGCGTCGCGCTCGAGAGCGGCGAAGAGATCCGCGCCAGGACGGTCCTCACCAGCCTCGACCCGCACCGCTCGTTCCTCCAGCTGGTGGAGCGCAAGGAGCTGCCCGACGATTTCCTGGCCGACATCGAGCGCTTCAAGTTCCGCGGCTCGTCAGGCAAGGTGAACCTCGCGCTGGGCGCGCTCCCCGACTTCACCTGCATGCCGGGCTTCGGGCCGCACCTGCGCGGCGC
>JAYTEN010000018.1:0-7996 GCA_043735145.1 Gemmatimonadota bacterium
CCGCACGCCGGGCCGCAAGAAGGGCGCGAAGGCCGTGCGCAACGACGGCCAGGTCCCCGGGGTCATCTACGGCCACGGACGCGACCCGCAGCCGCTCCAGGTCGCCAGCCTGGACCTCGGCAAGCTCCTCGACAAGATCAGCCCCGAGAGCACCATCGTCGAGTTGTCGATCGCCGGCGCGACCACCAGAACGCTGATCCGCGAGATCCAGCGCCACCCCATCAGGCCGGGCATCCTCCACATCGATTTCCTCGAGATCCACGCGGGCGAGAAGCTGCGCCTCGAGATCCCGGTGCACCTCGTGGGGACGGCCGACGGCGTGCGCAACCAGGGCGGCGTGCTCGACCAGGTGCTGCGCACCATCGAGATCGAAGTCCTCCCCGAGCATATTCCCGAGCACGTCGAGCTCGACGTCTCGGCGCTGATCGTCGGCGGCTCCCTGCACGTGTCCGACCTGAAGATCCCGAACGTCGAAATCCTGACCGACGGAGCCGTGACGATCGTGATCATCTCCGCGCCGCGCGCCGAAGAAGCGGCGACCCCGGCAGTGGCCGCGGCCGAAGGCGCCGAGGGCGCCGCGACGGCCGAGCCCGAGGTCATCAAGAAGGGCAAGATCGACGAAGAGGAAGCCGAGGAGAAGTAAGCCGCGGCTACCAGGATCATTGTCGGCCTGGGCAATCCGGGCACCGAATACGAGGGCACCCGCCACAACGCCGGTTTCTGGCTGGCGGATGCCCTCGTGTCGCGCTGGCAACTGCCGCGCTGGGCGCGGGAGGGCAACGCGCGCATCGCGCGCGGCCGCACGCCGGCCGGGCTGGTCCATCTCATGAAGCCGCTGACCTGGATGAACGATTCCGGCCGCGCCCTGAAAGGGCTGCGCGCCGCCCCCGGCGAATCCATTCCCGACCTGCTCATCCTGGTGGACGACTTCGCGCTCGACGTCGGCACCTTTCGCCTGCGCGGGTCCGGCTCGGCCGGCGGCCACAACGGCCTCAAGAGCGTGGAAGCAACGTTAGGCACCCGGAGTTACGCCCGGCTGCGCATCGGCGTCGGCCCCAAGCCCGCGGGCGTGGACCAGGCGGCGTTCGTGCTGGAAGACCTGCCGCGCGACGAGCGGACGCTGGTCCGGGATCTCCTGCCGCAGATGTGCGAAGCCGTGGAATGCTGGGCCGCGCAGGGGATCGAGCGCGCCATGGCCACCTTCAACCGCAAGCCGGGCCTGGATGATGCGCCGGCGTCCTGACGCAAGGGCCGCCACGCGCCTGGTCGCCGCGTCGCTCGCGCTGCTCGCGTCGGCGGCGTGCAAGAGCAAGGAGGGACTGTCGCGCTCGAGCCGCGACGTGGCCCAGAGCCGGCAGATCGCCCAGGCCGAAGCCGCGGCGGACGCGGCCACGGCGGGCCCGGGCGCCGACACGAACATCACGCGCACCGCACTCCCCGGCGATCCGATCCAGGTCATCTCGTTCGTCACCACCGACAACAGCATCGCCGGGCCCGACACCGTCCTGAACGGCCCCGTGGAAGTGCGCTTCACGAATCGGGGGCGGTTTCCCCACGAGCTGCGATTCGTCTTCGTGCCCGGCTCGGCGTCCCTCACCTCGGCGGTCAGGGATCTCAAGCAGCGCCCCGATCTTGCGGCCTCCCAGGCGCTGGGCGGCGCCGGTCCCTTGGGTCCCGGGAGGTCGATGAGCATCGTTCTGCCGATCAGGAACGGCATCTACGTCGTGCTCTGCAACCTGCCCGACAGCGCCGGAAACCCCTGGTTCAAGAACGGCGTGCTGCGGATCCTGCGGGTCACGGGGAGATCGCCCCCGGTCCTCCAGCCGGCCACGCTGCCGGCCACCGCGGCCATCACCACCTCCGAATTCTCATGGCGCTTCGGCGCGGCGATGGTCCGGGGCACGAACCGCACCTTGGGCATCGAGGGCCGGACCCGCACCACCTCCATTCCGGCGGGGCCGGCGGTGATCATGGTCGATCACCTGGGCGGGCCGGGCCACGACCTGGTGATCATTCGCGGCGACGGGCCCCTGGCCATGGACGACTACACCGCCTGGCGCTATCAGGGGGGCGCGGCCGTTCCCGATATCGTGGGGGGGCTCCCCGGACTGTTCCCGGCACGAGGAGGACTGCGGGCGTACATCAGGCTCGACCTCACGCCGGGGTCGTACCTCATTTTCTGCCCCACCCTCAAGCGCGGCGCGGACGTCCCTAACTTTGTCGTCGTCCGCGGCTACCAGGTCGGCGAGTTCGGCCAGTTTGTTGTGAGGTAGCGCGCGTCTACCTTTCGCCCATGTTACGAATCGGCATCGTCGGCCTTCCCAACGTCGGCAAGAGCACCCTCTTCAACGCCCTCACCGCGGCGGGCATCCCCGCCGAGAACTATCCGTTCTGCACGGTGGACCCCAACGTCGGCATCGTCGCCGTACCGGACGCGCGGCTCGGCGAGCTGGCGCGCGTGGTCAAGCCGAAGAAGATCGTGCCCGCTACCGTCGAGTTCGTGGACATCGCGGGCCTGGTGAAGGGCGCGTCGCAGGGCGAGGGTCTGGGCAACCAGTTCCTCGGCCACATCCGCGAGGTCGACGCGATCGCGCACGTCGTGAGATGCTTCGAGGATCCCGACGTCATCCACGTCGAGCACACCATCGACCCGGTGCGCGATCACGACATCATCACGACCGAGCTCGCGCTCGCCGATCTCGCCACCGTCGAAAAGCGCATCGACCGCCAGCGCAAGGCGGCCAAGAGCCTCGACAAGGACGCGATGGCCGAAGTCGCGCTCCTCGATCGCACCGCCGCGGTGCTCCAGAAGGGCGGCGGCGCCCGCGATGCCATCCAGGGCCCGTTCGAAGGCGCGATGCTCAGTCAGCTCGGGCTGCTGACGGCGAAGCCCATCCTCTATGCCGCCAACGTGGACGAGGAGACGCTCGCGCGCGGCACCTCGCCGCACCTGGACGCGCTCCAGAAGGCCGCCGCCGCGCATCACGAGCAGGCCGAGGTGGTGCTCTTTTCGGCCAAGCTCGAGGCCGAGCTGGCCGAGCTCCCCGAGGCCGAGCGCGCGGAATTCCTCACCGCCGCGGGCGTGAGCGAGAGCGGCCTGCACCGCCTCATCCATGCGGGGTACCACCTGCTCGGGCTCGGCACCTACTTCACGGCCGGCGAGCAGGAGGTCCGCGCCTGGACCTTCCACCGCGGCGCCACGGCGCCGCAGGCCGCGGGCATCATCCACTCGGACTTCGAGCGCGGCTTCATCCGCTCCGAGACGATCGCCACCAGCGAGTTCGTGCGGCTCGGCGGCTGGAAGCCGGCCAAGGACCAGGGTCTGGTGCGTTCCGAGGGTAAGGAATACGTCGTGCAGGACGGGGATGTGATGTTGTTCAGGTTCAACGTCTGACGCCTCCTTCGGGCGGGCACCCGGCCCGCCCCCGCGTATTATTCCCCACATGAGCCCCGAACGCGGGCAGGTCTTCTTCGATCCCACCGGCCGGCGCCGCCGGGTCATCAATCGCGCGACCCTGGCCCTCGGCGTCGCGTCGGGTATCGTCGCCGCCGCGTTCGTCGTCAGCCTCCTCGCCGCCCCCTTCATCCAGGCACCGGGCATCACCGGCCAGGCGGCACACGTCAAGGCGCCGACCACGCTGCTCGCGCCGCGGCCCGTGCGCGTCTCGCGCCACCTGGTGCAGCAGGCGCGCGCCGAGCTGGCGCGCGAAATCGCGGCCACGCGCGCCCGCGCGGCCCGAGCCGCGCAGGACCAGACGGGCGACACGATCGTCGCCGCCTTCTACGTCGTGTGGCAAGGCGAGAACGGCATCAACGACCTGCTCGCCAATGCGTCGCATCTCACCCACGTGATTCCGGAATGGCTGCACCTGTCGCGCTCCGGCGACGGGCTGGACCTGACCGATTTTGACACCGTGGTCGTGCGCGGCAACGCGCGCGTGATGCGCATCGCGCAGAACCAGAACATCGACATCATCCCCATCATCAACAATGCCGAGTCCCGGGCGTTCGATCCGCACCGCGTCTCGCTGCTGCTGGGCTCGCCCGCGCGCCGGCACGCGGTCGCGAGGCAGCTGCGCGACTTCGTGATGAGCCATGGCTTCGACGGCGTGAACGTGGACTTCGAGGACCTTGCCGATGCCGACGCCGAGCGGCTGCCGGCGTTCGTGTCGGAGCTGAAAGCAGCGCTGCCGGAGTCGCTCTCGGTCAGCGTGGACATCGAGGCGCGGCTGCCCACGGCGCTCGTCGGCCGGCTGGCCCGCGCGGCGGACTTCGTCGTGGTGATGGCGTACGCGCAGAACGGGCCCGGCAACGTGCCCGGCCCGCTCGCCGCCGTGCCGTGGTTCGACAGCGTGCTGACGCGGTTCGCGGCGGTGATCCCCGCCGGGAAGCTCGTGGCGGGCGTGGGGAGCTACGGCATCGACTGGGGGCGCGGCGGAGGCACCGCCATCAGCGTCACCGACGCATGGGCCGCGGCGCAGAGCCGGCGCGCCGGCGAGCGGCCCTCCGACGTCGTGGACTTCGACGCCTCCGCCCTGAACGCCACTTTCACCTATCGCGACGACTCGGCGCAGGAGCACGAGGTGTGGTTTCTCGACGCCCCCACCGTCTACGACCAGTTGCGGATCGCGCAGCGGCACGGCGCCTCCGGGGCGGCCCTGTGGGTCATGGGCGCCGAAGATCCGTCGCTCTGGGCCATCTACGACCGGCGCCATCGTGGCGCGCTGCCTGACGCTTCCGTCCTCGACAGCATCGCCGAGCCGTTCGACGTCCACTACACCGGCGACGGCGAGCTGCTCTCGCTGGCCGGCCTGCCACAAGGCGGCACGCGCAGCACCGACGTCGACAGCGCCAGCGGACTGGTCACCGACGCGAGCTACGTGTCCTTCCCCGCTCCGTTCACGATTCGCCGCACCGGCTATCAGCCGGGCCTGCTGGCGCTGACCTTCGACGACGGGCCCGACGCGCGGTGGACCGACGAGATCGTGGACGCGCTGACCACCCTCGGCGTCCCGGCAACCTTCTTCGTGATCGGGGAGAACGTCGAGAAGTACCCCGACGTGGTCCGCCGCATCATGGCCGCCGGCAACGAGGTCGGCAACCACACCTTCACGCATCCCAACATGGGCACCGTGGGGCCGCGCCGAGCGGTGCTGGAGCTGAACGCGACGCAGCGCGCCATCGAATCCGTCACCGGGCGCTCGACCACGCTCTTCCGCGTGCCGTACAACACCGACGCGGAGCCGCGCCACGCGAGCGAGGCGCGCACCCTGGGCATCGCCACGCGGCTCGGCTACGTCACCGTGGGCGAGCTGCTCGACCCCATGGACTGGAACCTGTACGCGACCGACGCGTCGGGCCGCTCGATTCCGCGCACCACCCGCCAGCTCGCCGATGCCATCGTCCAGCAGGCGCGCACCGTGAAGGGCAACGTCATCCTGTTGCACAGCGCCGGCGGGGACCGCTCGCGCACCGTGCACGCGCTGGCCCTGGCCGTGCCCGAGCTCGAGGCCGCGGGCTACCGCTTCGTGACGATCTCCCAGCTGATGGGCGTCCACCGCGACGCCGTCATGCCGCCCGTCAACGCGCGCGACCAGATGCTCGCCGGCGCCGACCGCTTGACCTTCGAGGCGCTGGACCTCGGCGAGACGATCCTGACGACCGGCTTCCTCATCGCGCTGGTGCTCGCGGTGCTGCGCGTCGCGCTGCTGGTGCCGCTGGCCTTCCTCGCGCGCAGCCGGGCGCGGCGCGCGCCGCCCCCCGACTACCGGCCGCCGGTCAGCGTGCTGATCGCCGCCTTCAACGAAGCGCCGGTCATCGCGCGCACCGTGCGCAGCGTCCTCGATAGTCGTTACGCGGACCTCGAGGTGGTGATCGTGGACGACGGCTCGACCGACGGCACCGCCGACGTGGTGCGGGCGGCGTTCGGCGCCGACCCGCGGGTGCGGATCCTGTCGCAGCCTAACGGGGGGAAATCCAGCGCCATCAACCGCGCCATCGCCGAGGCCCGCCACGACGTCCTGGTCTGCTTCGACGCCGACACCCTCGCCGAGCCGGACACCATCGCGCTGCTGGCGCGCCACTTCGCCGACCCCGCCGTCGGCGCGGTGGCCGGCAACGTGAAGGTGGGCAACCGGGCCAACGCGCTGACCATCTGGCAGTCGATCGAATACATCACCGGCCAGAACCTGGACCGGCGCGGCTACGCGGCGCTGAACGGCGTCACCGTGGTGCCGGGCGCGGTGGGCGGCTGGCGGCGGGAGGCGGTGCGGCAAGTCGGGGGCTTCATCGACGACACGCTCGCCGAGGACATGGACGTCACCTTCCGGCTGCGGCGCGCGGGCTGGAAAGTCGGCGCCGAGATGGCCGCCGTCGGCTGGACCGAGGCGCCGGAAAGCTTCCGCGCGTTCCTGCGGCAGCGGTACCGGTGGTCGTTCGGCTCGCTCCAGGTGCTGTGGAAACATCGCGACGCGCTCGGGCGCCACGGCTGGTTCGGCCGCCTGGTGCTCCCGGCGCAGTGGCTCTTCGGAGTCGCCTTCCAGATCCTGGGGCCACTGGTGGATCTGCGGATGCTGTACGCCTTTGCGGCCGTGGCCGTCTCGACCATCGCCGGGCAGCAGCTGCACCAGGACTGGCAGCCGCTCGGGCAACTGGCGCGGCTCCTGGTGCAGACCGGGTTTTTCTACGCGGTGTTCTTCGCCGTGGATCTCTCGGCGTCACTGGTGGCGTTCCGGCTCGATGGCGAGGACATGAAGCAACTCTGGTGGCTCTTCTGGCAGCGCTTTGCCTACCGACAGACGATGTACTACGTGCTGTGGAAGGCCGTGGTCGGCGCTATCAAAGGCAAGCGTTTTGGTTGGGGTAAGGGCGTCCGAACCGCCACAGTTAGTGAAATGGGGTATGGGGTAAGGGGTAAGGGGTAGGGAACCCACGGATGAGGGCCCATCCCGTTATTTCCCATACCCCTACCCCTTACCCCATACCCCTTACCCCGTTTAGTTTTGAGGCTCACATACCACCTGCCGACGCCGCACCAGCGCCGGCCGCAAAGACCAGAGGAGGTGCAATTCGTGACCCGTCGCTACGAAGTTGTCTACATTTTTGACGCTGCCCTGGATGAAGCCGCCGTGAACGAGCGGCTGACCAGGTTCCACGCCCTCCTGGGCGAAGGCGTTGCGCCCAACGTCAATCATTGGGGCAAGCGGACGCTTGCCTTCCCCATCCGGCGCCACGAGACCGGCTACTACGTGATCTCCCAGTTCGAAGCGGAAGCGAAGACGCTCCCGGAGTTCGAGCGCGCCATCAAGCTCGAGGAAAGCGTCGTGCGTTTCCTCGTCGTCGCACAGGGCCCCGAGCCAGCGAAGCCCGTTCCCGTCGAAGCGGCCGCCGGTGCCGAAGAGGATGACGAATAATGATGAAGTCCACGCGTTCCAAGACCTGTCCCGTCTGCGAGTCGGGCGTCCGCGTCCTCGATTACAAGGACGATCGCGCCCTCGGCCGGTTCCTGACCGACCGCGGCAAGATCCTGCCGAGCCGGCTGTCGGGCATGTGCGCCCGGCATCAGCGCCAGCTCGCGACCGCGATCAAGCGCGCGCGCAGCCTCGCCCTGTTGCCGTACATCAAGGGTTACGGGCAGTAGTCTGACCGCCCGGCCGGGGCGCCCGCGCGGCAGCGCGCTGCGATTCCTGCTCGGCGCGCTGGTGTACTTCGGTCTCGCCTTCGTCAGTCCCATGGCGCTGATCGCCGCGCCGCTCGCCCTGCTGCTGCTGTTCCAGCGGCCCACGCCGGGCGAGGGGATGCTCGGCATCGGGCTCCTGGCCCTCACGGCCTGGAGCATGGCCCATGCCGCCGCCGGGTTCGAGCAGTTCGAAGGGGCATGGGTCTGCCTCCTCGCCGGCGGGGTGGCGATTGCGCTGGGCCTCAGGGCCCAGGAAGTGCGCGGCCGCCTGGTATCGGTCGGGCTGATGGCGATCGGCGCGGCGGCGGTGGCGGGCGT